>JBGTCB010000297.1:0-2966 GCA_041748995.1 Saprospiraceae bacterium
GAAAAACATTTTGAGGCACCAAATTTTCAAACAGACCTTCGATACACAAAAGCCAAAATCGAAGCTGGCGCCGGCTATATTGTTACTCAGATGTTTTTTGACAATAATAACTTCTTTAACTATACAAAAGCATGCAGAGAAATTGGAATTGATGTACCAATCGTTCCGGGTTTAAAGCCGTTGACCAAATTATATCAATTGAAATCACTACCGCGCATGTTTTTTATTAACATGCCCGACGAACTTGTGAGAGAGGCAGAAAAAGTCAAAACCGAAGAAGGCGCCAAAGAATTGGGTATCCAATGGTGTATGGCCCAATCAAAAGAGTTGAAAGCTGCCGGCGTACCATGTTTACATTATTATACTATGGGTGATACAAATACCATCAAAAGGATTGTCCAATCCATCTACTAAGAATTTATTAATTGGAGTTTTATTCCCATTTATGAAATCGCAGATACTGACTGGGGATCACTATATTTAACCCGGATTATTCATTGGGTTTTCGTAGTGAGAGGTAAAAATGCAAGAAAGACGGGTGCTCCAAGGGCTTTTTGACTCGCAGACATGGTCACCATCATGGTGAGAATCAAAAAGGGCTTATGTGCCCGTATTTGCAGCAGTTTTACCGCGTAATAGATAATCTAATGCATAATCCGGGTAAATACCTAAATCAATCGTTGCGCGTATGCGACTCTATTTCACTCAGGCTTTTGTTTTGTTGTCTCTTGTTGCTGGTACTCAAACCATACTGAGTCCCGATGAGTTTTTGCCTCAGGACTATGGCAGGGACTTTATCCCCTATCATTTAAAAGTAGATTATTTTGAGCATATCGCCTCTCATTCAGATCTTGTATCACTGCATACTTACGGCTATACGGAAGAAAACCGGCCGCAGGTTCAGGCCTTTATTACTTCAAGGGAAAATCAGGCCCGAATGGAAGAAATCCGTCTTAATAATTTGCGTCGCACCGGAATGGTTGAAGGTCCGGTAGAGGATGATGGTATAGCAATTATCATGCTGGGGTACAGTGTTCATGGAAATGAAGCAGCTGGCTCGGAAGCAGCACTAATGACGCTTTATAAACTGGTGGATCCAAAAAATATTCAAGCCAGAGAATGGTTGAAAAATACTATTGTGATCCTGGATCTGAGTCTGAATCCCGATGGTCACGCCCGCTATGTAGATTGGTACACCAGAGTGGCGAATAATATATCCGATCTGGATCCGGATAGCTGGGAACATGATGAGCCATGGCCGGGAGGTCGCACTAACCACTATTATTTTGACCTCAATCGCGACTGGGCCTGGCAGACTCAGATAGAAACGCAGACCAGGATCAAACAATATTTACATTGGATGCCTCATATCCATGTCGACTTGCACGAAATGGGAGTCAATGCTCCCTATTATTTTGCACCTGCTGCCCAACCCTATCATGAGTACATTACCCCCTGGCAGAGGGATTTTCAAACAGTGATCGGCCAAAATAATGCAAAATACTTTGATCAAAATGGCTGGTTGTACTTCACTAAGGAGGTATTTGATCTGCTCTACCCGGCCTATGGTGATACCTACCCAACATACAGTGGAGCGATTGGCATGACCTATGAACAAGGAGGTAGCGGTCGGGCCGGATCAGCCATCTGGCTTGATAATGGAGACACGCTCACCCTTCAGGACCGGATCGATCATCACGTCACAACCAGCCTTTCGAGTATTGAAATAGCTTCCGCCCACGCCGGTGAATTAGTCCGTCACTTTTCCGATTACTATAACTCCACCCGGAGTGAGGGCCGGGGAATCTATCAGAGCTACATTATTTCGCATGAGAATAACCGCGAAAAATTGAAGGCATTATGTAATCTGCTGGATCTTAATGCTATCCGGTATTTCTCCTCAGACGGACAACAGAATATTACGGGATATGATTATACTTCCGGAAAATCAAAATCAATTACAGTTCAAGCAGATGATTTAATTATTAGTGCTGTCCAACCCCGTTCTACCCTGGTTCAGGTCTTGTTTGACCCGGAGCCGGATCTGGTCGATTCACTGACCTACGATATTACCTCATGGAGTTTACCCCATGTTTTTGGGGTAGAGGCTTTGGCTAGCAGTTCAGTCATTGTTACTCAAAATCCCTATGAGATACCCTGCCGGCAAGTGGAGTTGCTCGAAAGTCCTTATGCCTTTTTTGTACCCTGGCAAAATACGACATCCGCGCATCTCTTAGCTCAGCTATTAAAAAATGATGTGCGCGTTCGGATATCTGGTGAAACCATAATTAATTATGGGCATACTCATTTGCCGGGCACTTTGATCATTACTAAAACGGATAATAAGGATCGGGAGGATTTGTTCAATTTAGTTTCCGGGCTAGCAGAAAAATCAGATCATTCGATTTTTGCGACGCCAACCGGTTTGTCAAGCAGTGGTCCGGACCTGGGTAGCAATAAAATAACGCTAATCCGGAGCCCTAAGATTTTGCTGCTGGGTGATGAAGGCGTCCGTTCAAATGATTTCGGTCAGACATGGCATTATTTTGAAAAAAGTCTGCAATATCCGGTGACCATATCCCGGCTTGATGAATTTCGTACAATTAATCTGGATAAATATAATACCCTGGTACTTCCCCATGGCTCCTACCCACAACTAAATGAATCATTGGTGAAGAAAATCGGTGAATGGGTCAGTAAAGGTGGTAAACTTATTTGCACGGGTAATGCTCTTCAGAAATTTAAAAATCAACCGGGATTTTCACTCACGGATTACACCACGGATGAGAATAAGAAAAAAGCTGAAGAGGCAAAAAAAGAGGAGGAGAAAAATCAAATACTGAAAATCTACGGAGACAGGCTCAGGATGTCGATTTCTGATGATATACCTGGAGCAATAGTTAAAACGAAATTAGATACATCTCATCCACTGGCTTATGGATTTCCCGATTATTATTTTTCTTTAA
>JBGTCB010000298.1:0-7640 GCA_041748995.1 Saprospiraceae bacterium
TAATGACCAGGTAACCAATGAATATTCGGTGCAGGCTATTAAATCCGCTGTTGTCCCTTCTTGTACAAACCAGTTTGCCCAGGAGTTCGATGATATAAAATTGGTACAAGGGGTGACAGGGTCAAAATTTCCCAGAAACAAAGAAAACATCCGGAAACCCATATCGTTGGGATTAAGTGAAAAGTTATATTTTCCGGTTGCGGAGACCGTAAAATTTGATACCGAATGCCGAAAGTTTCCTGCATTATTGCATACGTTTCCATTTTGTACCGTGCTATTTGCCATGTTACCTGATGGGCTTGCCCCGGTTAAATTATAGGCAAATTGAGTGACATTCCCACCAAAAAACTTGTTGAGTCCAAGATTCAGACCTCCATCTCCTGCCGGCAGGTTCAGGGGTGTGGCCGGACATACATTACTAATACCGGCCAGACAAGTGGATGTGATATTGAAATTATTGTTAGAAATATCAAAGAACACCACGCAAGTATTACAGGCACTTTCGACCATCATCCTGGCGGTGCTTGTATTGATGACTCCGGCAGGAATAGTCACCATTTCGGCTCCGTCGTTAACGGTGCCGGTAATCAGAGTGTAAGGAAAATTGAGACCGCCATCGATAGAAAGCCGAATATTGACCAGGTTACAAAAGGCATTGGAGCCATTATTGGCCCAGGTGACATTTACCTGATTGCCACTCGTTAAATTTTCTGCGCCATTGGGAGCGGTGACAGCCAGAGGTCCTGAATTACTCACCGTAATTTCAAGGTCCGAGATATCAACACCGCCTCCTCCCGCCTTCCAATCACGGGCAGTGAGACGAAAGTTCAGCGTACGGGCTACCGTGGGCAAAGGTTCAAAGCTGGATGCGTAATTATTAGCAGCGATCAGGTTTTGATTGGGAAAATAACGGGTTGGACTGGTGCTGGGCGGATAACTCCGGAAGAGGGGTGCTATTGCACTGCCTGCTGCAGTGGCACCAAGGAATCCCTGGGTAGGTGTGCCGTTTCCATCTTCATCATATTGCTCCCAGGTGTAAAACAGGAGATCTCCGTTAGCATCGGTGCCGGAGCCGGTCAGTCTGAAGGGAGTCCCTTTAGGTATAGTATGAGTACCTCCACATGGGTTGGCATTGACTGTGGGAGGAGTATTGGCCGTTGGAGTCGCCATTTCACAAGTCTGACCATTTATAAAGTTGATCGCCGACTCCAGGCTTTTGGCATGAAAGTAGTGATCGGCAATACCCGAAGCCGGTACATTATTATTAGCCTGACAGATTCCACTATAAGACATTATTGTGCTGCCACTTCCAATTTCATAAGCAGCTGAGGTACTTATATTTCCGGTACAAAATTCTCCGGTTCCATTAAATGTGTGGTCCATATTAAACATGTGACCAAATTCATGCGTGGCCAGGTTGATCCATCCGGGGCTGACATTATCGAATGATCCACTCCATCCACCTGCCTTACGAACGCCGGTCCCCTGGGGAGTGTTGTTGCACACCGCAGGTTGGTTTGCTACACCACCACCTCCCAGGTTGTCAGGCCCCTGGTTTACATCGTGAAAGACATGACCGATATCATAGTTGTTGATGTTAAAATTGGCACCAACGGCCGATGCAGCCATGCTTGTTCTATCCCCACCAACTATGAAAGGATCCGTACTGGCGTCGGTATAAATAAAAGGTAATAATAGTTGAAAGCCAACCGCAAGTTCTCTTTCAAAAATGGCTTGAATTCCATTTACGGAGGCGGTCACTACCGCGGAAGCAGCAGGTATCGAACCTCCGTTTGCCGCATGAAATTCACCGGTACCTACGATTGCCAGCCGATAGGTTCTTTTATTGAGGCCATTGGAAATCGCCTGACTGATGACTTCGGCAGGTTGAGGAATCTCGCTGATGGTTGCAGACAGTTGGCAGTCAATAACATCGGTGCTGGATTCTGCCATGCTAATCAGGTGCAATACCGGATTGTTAATATCCAGAGGCCGGGCATGGATCATGCCTTCCGGGGTCAGAATGACCCCATTATAGCCGTAAGGAGTTACTGAAATCCGTCCTGATATGGTGGGGTTTTGTACATCCTGAACCATGTAGGTTTTAAAGGTCGGAAACCTGGCGGCAAATTCCGGATCAACTATCGGTGATTCGACAATACTGAATGTTCGCTCCGTGCCATCCGGCATCGGCAACTCCATCAAAAATGGGGCTGACCGGGCATTGGAGGATCGCTCCATGGGAGCTGCTGACAGTTGACTGGCGAACTGATTGAGGTCAAGCGATACAACACGAGAGCGGAGAGCAGTTTCCACTTCCTGAGCCCAGCTGATGGAGTAAAGCAGGCAGAATGCCAGCAAAATGAGTGGCCTGGCAATGCGGTTAAACAAAGTACAGTTGATACTTAGTGTCTTCATGACATTAGATTTGTGTGTTTGATAAATCCCAAAGCAGTAGCAGTGCAGTCTTGTGTAGCTACGCATCAGGTCAAATAAATAAATGTGAAAATTTACCCTGTTCTCTATGAGACAGGCATAAGAAGATATTTTTTTGGTTTAAATAAATCCATTAAACCAGACAATCCGGGGTGACTCCTGGGAATTCTCCAACAATCTAGCGAAATAGATTCATCTTAGGATGAAATTTTAATGGAACAATATACTTTCTCATAAAGTGTTATGTTTCTTGCGAAACAATTGAACAACGGCACGGGTTACCAAAATTTTACGTTATTCAGTTTCGACGAGATTTAGCCTGGAGCTTGAGATTTGATTTGGGAATAACCCGAGACCGTGGCATATACATTTCAATCTTCATGTTTAAGTTTCATCAGCCTTTTTTCTAAAAAAGTGCGATCAAGGCAGGACAAATAGTCTTCTGAATACACATTGATGTAGACATTAGATTTATTAACTATAAAACCTGCCTGTCATGAAAATCGAATTTAACAGCTGTGCCAAGGCAATCCGATGGATAATGCTAAGTGCCAAATCGGAAGTCGACTTCCAGAATCTACGTGAACAACTCGATATGCATTACCTTTACACGGGTATGTATTTTGTATTTGCTGAGGGGAAACCTGGCAAAAACAGTTAGAGTTTGGAGGTCAAATCTCGCTCTGATAAAAAAGCCAGAAGGCTGTCTGGTGAAATTCTCAAAATATAGGTATTGGGGTGCAACAGTGAACATTTTGACAGATTATTCAGTCAAACGGTATAATCCATGTTAAACACCATGCAAAGCACCAGGCAAAGCAGAGTCACTAAATCCATTGACTATCCAATACTAGATATCATAAAGAAGCGATGGAGCCCCCGAATGTTTTCCAATCAGGAAGTTGCATCCTGGAAATTCATGACCCTTCTTGAGGCTGCCAGATGGGCACCGAGTTCCTTTAATTTACAACCCTGGAGATTTATTTATGCGCACAAAGGAAGTCAGGCGTATGAAAATATATTTCAGTGTCTGAGCGATTTTAATCAGTCATGGGTACGAAATGCACCCATTCTTATGATGACTACTATCAAAGAGGACACAGATGAAGGCAAGAACAATTATCATGCATTACATGATTTAGGATTGTCCATGGGTAATTTTACAATTCAGGCCCAGAGTATGGGAATCGCTGTGCACCAGATGGCGGGTATTGACTGGGAGAAGGCGCACGAGATTTTTGAGGTTCCTGAAGGTTATCATGTAGTCAGTGGGGTAGCAGTTGGTTACTATGGGGGTGATCCGTCAGAAATGAGCGAGAAACTGGAGGATATGGAGGAGGAAGCCAGCGTGCGAAAACCGATGAATGAGATTGCCCGGGAGAATTCCTGGTGGTCTTGATCATCTTAATGAACTATTCATCCTCCATTAAACCGGTAAATGCCCGGATGCCCTGCTGAAAGGCATTAAGGACTTCCGTTTTGGTTTCTTCATCCGGAAAAGTGCCTGATTCTTCAAGCCACTGTTTGGAATTTTCCAAATATTTTATAAAGTAAGCGGCATCCACCGCTGATCTGACCGGTTTATTATTTTTTAGGAGATAAACCGGGCTGGTATGGGCGAAAGTCGTTTCAGGTCGCAGCGTGCCAAAATACCGGTTGAGGTAGGTATTGCCATTTCTTTCATTGCGTCTGGTGGCCAGGCTCAAGCCATTGCGGGTATATGGATGACTGAATTGATAAACCCGGGCAGCGATCCAGGTGCTTTTATCGGCTTGAAAGGGGATATTAAGGGTGACATGTGTTTCTCCGGCAGCGATCTGCTTTTCGGCGATCAATTCACCATTGGCGATGATCTCCAACCGGTCGATTGGAAACTGACTCCAGACTTCTGCGGTGAGCTGATGTGTCTGCTGCTCCGCACTTTGAATCACGCTCCCGGGACCTTGTCCATCGATCTTCAATAATAGAAAGGGATTATTGCTGATAAAGGTTTTGCCCACATTAATAGCCTGAATCCACCGGTCATAATTAAATGGTTGATCAATTTGTGCATAGACGCGATTAGCTCCAACACTTACCTGGTTATTCATCTTGTCCGTACCGGCAGTAGCAGGAATGTTGAGACCACAATTTAGTAACCGGTACCACAATCGAAGCCCCGAATTCATCCTCACCTCCGGTATCACATCTGGCGCGAAAATTGGTTCGTGAAATGGATCGATCGTGCATAATAATTCGACGGCATCTACCTTTTTCAATACCAACCCCAGGGGTCCTTCTAGCCCGGGCCAGGCAGCAAAATGGGCCCAGGATACATGACCGCCGTCCCGATGCACTTCGTCACTGGCATGTATATTGAGCGGATAATGAAACATACGCGGCTTGTCGGCGGGTTCAATGAGTTTGGTTTTAATATTCAGTAAATTGATATGACCCAGACGATCTTCACGAAATTCCTGTCCCAGATAAACAATATGATCAGGCTCGGACAGCGGCTCAATAGAACCCCGGAAAAGATCATGATCCACCGTAAAATCGGATATTAATACATTGCAGACATTCAGGTCCTCTGCTTTCATTTGTAATAATGCATTTTCCGGATCAATATAGTGCACATGCACATCACCACTATACCAGTTTGGCGACGGGTAGGCATATAGAGATTCAAGCCGAATGTCTAATCTCGAAACATTTTGTGATAAATCAATGGTGTCGCGGCGTACTTGATAACGAAAGCCTTTTACAACTTCGATGCTGATTTTTTCTTTAGGTAAGTCAATTGCGAATGTACCTTCGCAGTAAGTGAATTTTCTTTTATCGTCTAGAATTAATCCTTCTTCCCGGCTATGAGGAACGGTGGTGCTGGTGATGGGAAAATTAGCTAAGGCTCCATTTGGAGCATAGTAGTTTCCGGCCAGGTCGGTAAATCGCACACGGGCAGCGGTAGGTTCATTCTTTTCATCAAGAATTTGGACATCCAATACTGCGAAATTAGCATTTTGGGATGCCATGGGTTTGATGTTAAACAGGAGCAGAAACCCGATGATAAAGTTGATTTTCAAGGACATTATTCAGTGATCGATTTGCTTGAAAATACAACAAGAATTTGTCTGGCGCAGCAGAATATGCGATTTTTTCTGAGTTAGCGTATTTCTGAAATATCCATCACCAAGGGAGATCCGGTTTAAACCCTATCACCAGGGACACGATTTACGGAGGTTACTAACAATTACTAATCTGAACCGCATCTCCAGCTTGATTTTATGCTTTTATGCCACTTTTTTTCGTAATTAACATTCTTATTTTCAAACATTTAAATTCTATTTCAATGAAAAAGTTACTTCTCACCTTACTCTGCCTTCCGTTTCTGGTATTAGCCCAGGGACAAGATGAGGCCAATCTTTTTGAATTAGTCAGGCTCACTGTGAAACAAGGTCAGGAAAAAGCATTTGAGGCAGCGGTCAAAGCCCACAATATGAAATTTCATGGTCCGGGTACACATGTAGCCAATCTGTACTATAATGTCAATGGACCTTTCGCTGGGCAGTACACCTGGAGTATGGGACCTACAAATTATGCGGGCCTGGATTCAAGACCAGCAGAAGGTGCTCATGATGACGATTGGAACAACGTCATGACTCTCGTTGAGTCAACTGGCGGTCCGGAATACTGGGCCAGGGATCCAAAGTTGTCGACGATGGTAAACAATCCGGTCTTTACCAAATCTCTGATCTGGGTCTATGACATTAAGTCGGGTAAAACTGCTCGCTTTGGCGAATTAGTAGCTAAAGTAAAAGAGGTTTACGAGAAAAAGAGACCAAATGAGTCATTTGTTGTAGCCTGGAATGAGTTTGCCAATACCAAAGAAGGAAGGGACGTAGCAATCCTTTTTAATTTTGAAAAGTGGGCTTTTATGGACGAGGAAAGTAACTTCAGCAAAGATTTTGAAGAGGTTTTTGGAGCTGGAACATGGCATAATTTCTTGAATGATTTTTCAGAAGTCACGGATGGGAGGGTCGACTTTATGCGATACCAGGTAGAATAACTCTGACTTACCCGGATTATCCAGAATCATGCTGAAAGGTCTCAGGTGTTAATCTCGGTTTTTGTATAATCCGGGTTTTTTAGTCAATAATGATTATACTAATGTAGCATAGTCTGTCCTGGCATAGCGACTTCCATCCGGGGTATTTCTCCAAACTCCATTTTTGCCGGGCTTAAATCCAGTTTCGACTCATTTAAAGCCCAATCCCATTCAACCACTTGGCCGGTGTAGGCACTCATCCGGCCCATAATAGCGGTCATGGTCGTCTCAGCAATTTGTTCACCTTCATTGATCCCTTTTCCCTGCTGGATACTGTCGATCATTTCCTGATATTGTAAAACGCTGGGATTGAAAGATTTGGCATCAGAAACAAAAGGATGTTGCCCCTTGATGCTGCCTTTACTAAAGTCCAGTACGGCCGACCCCTTGGTGCCGCTGACACGCTGATCGCTCCGGTGAGCGTAGTTATCCATCTGAGTGCCCATGTATTCTATCCGTACATCATTTGGGTATTCATACTCTACACTGATATGATCATAGATATTTCCATATTCATGTCCGATCCTTGCCTGCCGGCCACCCAGGCCAATACATCTTACCGGATGAGCATTGAGGATCCAGTTCATTACATCGAGGTTATGGACATGCATTTCGACGATAAAATCACCCGATAGCCATGACCACATTAGCCAGCGGCGTATTTGATATTCCATCTCCGACCATCCGGTCTTTTTAACCTTTTCATCACTTCTCCAGGTGCGCATACCACTCCCTGACCGGAAGCACTGACCTCCGGTAATCTCCCCGATAGCCCCATCATGGATGCGTTGTATAATCTCACGATTTGATCTCAGGCGTCGCATCTGGGTTCCGGCGACGAGGGTCAATCCTTTTTGCTGGGCAATTTTCACACTCTCAAGAATCGATCGCACTCCCACCGGATCAACCGCTACGGGTTTTTCTATAAATACATGTTTGCCGGCCTCCACCGCATATCGCAGATGCAGAGGTCTAAAATTTGGAGGCGTGGTTAAAATAACCATGTCGACTCCGCTGTCGATCACTTTTTGAAAGGCATCAAAACCAACGAAGGTAGTTTCAGGGGTGACTTTATAGATCTCGTCTACCGGCAGGTTTCGCTTAGCCAGATTTTGCCGTA
>JBGTCB010000299.1:0-4111 GCA_041748995.1 Saprospiraceae bacterium
CACATGGAGAAGCAGAATCAAACAACTTCTATCTCAATGCCAGAAGTGAGCAGAAGTCCGCTTGAAGGTGCAAAACTTATTCATGTTACGTACTATGATGTACATAATGAAACTGCTTTCAAAAATGTTATAAGCACAGTAAGCGATGCAATGAAAAAGAAAGAGGGTGATTTCCGTGCTATATGGTACGACGTAAAACTTGCAGGTCCTGATGCTCCAAATTTCAAGGCTGTTACTCCTTTTAAAGAATCTGCCGATATGGACATTAAAAAAGATACTCCGGCAAAAATCTATACAGACCTTGTAGGAGAAAAAAAAGCAAGTGAATTGTGGGAGGTGTGGTTTAAAACCCTACAAAACAATTGGTCTTATACCTACAAATTAGAAACTGAATTGAGTAATTAGTTTAACGAGAAAAGAGGGTGTTAATGAGAGTTAACCCCTTTTTTTTATACCCTTAACAAACTGAATATCCTTTTCGAAACAAACAATAGCTTCAAACTATTGAAAATTTACTTTCCTGTTAGTCTATTATCATTACCGGAGGTTGGTTTGGGATTAATACGTACACAAAAAAATATTTAAAAAAACCAATGACCATTCCTGTATTTGGAAATATGGATAATTTATCGAGGGAATTAATTGCAAAAATAGATTCTATGTCCGTTCATTTTGTGAATAATAACTACCGCTAAAACCGGTAATAGTGCATGCTCTTCGGAAATGAAACAGACATTTGTTAGTGGCTATTATTGAAATAGCTTCTCAGAAAATGAAAAAGCTAGCTTAATGAAAAGAATTGAATAAATAGCATTTGAATAAAAACAATACCACAAATACCAACCATGAAGAAACTCAAAATTGTTCTGTTTGAGAATGGAACCGGGAGCAATCCAAAGAGAATGACCGATGATGTTGGTCAGGATGCCCATCCTCACTTTTCTCCTGATAGTGAATGGATCATTTACTCTTCAGAAGAAGGTGGTATAAATGATGAAGAACCATTGGTTCAATCTGTGATTTTTGGACCTCAGATTTACGGTGAAATTTTTGCCATTCACATCGATTCGGATAAAAAAATCAGACTGACGCATAATAAATGGGAAGATGGAGCACCACTTTGGGCCAAAGGAATATGAAAAGATTAATGCATGATTCAAAATAACAAACGGTAAATCCAAAAACCGATCAAAGTATGCCTACATTATTGACCCTTGATTGTAAATTATAATCCGAATATGGAATCGAAAAAAAACAAAGGGATAGACCGCCGCGAATTTATTGGGATAAGTGCAAAAGGTGCCGCAGGAATTAGCCTGGCATCTCTATCGGTTCTATCCGGTTGTGCGGATAGCGAATCAGCCAAAACAGTTTTTGGAGCCTGTTATCATGATTGTCCCGACCGTTGCAGTTGGAAAGTATCTACAGTTAATAATCAAGTAACGGATTTTCAGGCGAGCAAAAACGATCCCTATACGGCGGGTAAGCTTTGCAATAAGATGGTCAACTTTCCCCATGATGTAACTTTCCATCCTGACCGGATTTTATCACCCTTAAAAAGAAGTGGGCCAAAAGGAAGCGGTGAATTTGTAAAAATCAGTTGGGAACAGGCCATCAGTGAAGTTGCCGCTAAACTTAATGCTATTATTGAGCAAAAGGGAGGAGAAGCAATCCTTCCCTATAGTTTTGGCGGTAATCAGGGAATGGTTCAGGGAGGAGCTATTTCCAGCAGATTTTTCGCTCGGATAGGTGCCAGTCAATTAGAGAGAACAATCTGTGGAGATGCTGCTGTGGAAGGTGTTTTGGCTACCAATGGTCAAACAACCGGCGTGCTGCCAGAAGATATTATACACAGCAGATACATCATCTTGTGGGGTACCAATCCTGTGCTCTCCAATCAACATTTATGGCCTTTTATCCAAGAAGCAAAAAACAATGGTGCAACAATCGTAACTGTAGATCCATTTCAGTCGAAAACTTCGGAGGAATCTGATTGGCATATTCAGCCGCGCCCGGGAACAGATACTGCCCTTGCATTGGGTTTGATGCATGTTATTTTAGCGGAAAACCTTCAGGATCAGGAATACATCAATAATTACACTTTAGGCATAAGCAAGTTAGAAGCCCATGTGCAAAAATATGATCCGGATACAGTTGCCCAAATCACCGGTCTGGAAAAGGAAACCATTATTTCATTTGCCAAAGCATATGCCACAGCTTCGCCTTCACTGATTCGTGTGCTGATTGGGATGGAGCATCAGGTCAACGGGGCAAGTGCCTTTAGAGCAGTGGCGATGTTACCGGCATTGACCGGTGCATGGAGACATTTTGGAGGCGGATTGATGCATATGACCTATGAACTTTTTGGCGATGCACTAAACTGGGAAAGTATAAACCTTCCCGCGGCATTAGCCAATCCAAAAACCCGGTCGATCAATATGGTGGAATTGGGAAAGGCATTGAACAACTCGGAATTAAATCCCAGTATCGATGCCCTGTTTGTTTATAATTCGAATCCCTTAGTAACTACACCCAATCAAAATTTAGTCCGTAAAGGTTTGGAAAGAAATGACCTGCTCACTGTTGTATCGGAGCATTTCCTGACAGATACGGCCCGGTATGCTGATTATGTATTTCCGGCAACTACTGTTCTTGAAAATTGGGATATCCTCGATTCTTGGGGAACCCCCTATTTGAATATCAATGAACCTGCGATTGACCCGATAGGGGAATCAAAACCCAATTCGGAACTGTTCAGATTACTCGCCCGGGCAATGGGATTCAACAATGCCTACTTCTACGAATCGGATCTCGATATTGTAAAAAAGACCCTTGACAGCAATCATGAATATCTGAAAGGCATTTCCTTTACGTCCCTAAGAAAAAGAGGTGGGCAAAAGCTAAACCTTCCGGCGAAGTGGATGCCCCATGCAGCAGGAAATTTCAAAACCAGTTCTGGAAAGTGTCATTTTTATGATCCAAACCTGGAACAGGCGTTACCGGAGTATATTCCATTTCAATACAGTGATGAAGAAATTAAGCAATACCCTTTGCATTTATTGACCATCAAAACACCTAAAAATTTCCTTAACAGTAGCCACGCCAACGTCAATCATATCCTTGAAAAAGAGGGTAAATTTTATCTGGAAGTCAACCCAGAGGATGCTGCCCTGCGGCAAATTGCCGATGGCGATGAACTTAAAGTGTTTAACCAAAGAGGTAGGGTCTACATTACCGCCCGAATCAGTAATAAAGTACAACAAGGGGTTGTCTGCATGCCACAGGGATTTTGGCCTTCACGATTAAAAGGAGGATCTTCCGCCAATGCTTTAACAAGCCACCTGCTAACGGATATGGGTAGAGGTGCTGCTATTCAGGAAGCAAGGGTAGAAGTTGAGAAAGTGTAAATAGAGAAAACCATCCACAAGTGATAGGAGGAATACCTTGTTGATGTCAGCCACGGTTCATACAAAAAATTGTTTAGACCGAACTTGGATAAATGGACCTTGGAATTAAATAAACTTTAATACCTAACAATATGAATCGCAGAAAATTTATCAAACGTTCAACCCTAACTGCTTTTGGCATTTCAACTTTAGGTGCAATACATTGGAATGGAAAAAGCTTTGAAGGTGATACAGTCACCACTACGGATATTCTTGGTCCATTTTATCGCCCAGGTTCACCAATGAGAAGTAACCTCATTCCACCCAATTCAACCGGAGAGGTTATGCGCCTGTTCGGTACGGTCTTTCAGAAAGATGGTATAAGGCCCATGCCGAACGTATTGATAGAAGCCTGGCAATGCGATGAAAATGAACATTACGATAATACTTCTGATGATTATAGATTCAGAGGATCAGTGAAGACAGGAGAGAATGGACAATATGCATTTAAAACTATTGTTCCTGTTCCATATAAAGATGTTGATGATTGGAGGCCCGCACATATACATTTCAGAATTTCAAGTGCTGATCATCAGGATCTTATTACCCAGAATCCAAAGAAAATATTGCCATCTATGAACCGATCACTTATTTTGACCCAAGTGACCCGCCCATTTTTCTGTGGCAGGGAGCTTTGGATGATCAAGTTCCACCGGTAACATTTG
>JBGTCB010000300.1:0-2031 GCA_041748995.1 Saprospiraceae bacterium
TCTGGCATTGATCAATCCACTTGAAGTCTCGTTTCTCATTAAATATATGTCAGCCATATTCAATAGATTCGTAATGCTAACATCGTTTCTTGAGAATTCAGGCACCATGCTATTACTCCACTCAAAAAAGTATAGGGCAGAATCATATTGTTCTTTTTTCAAATAATATTCACCCATCGCTCTTGTGTTAAAAACCATGGCTTGCCTATGATTTGGTAGTTTTTGTGCCAGATTGTAGGATTTTGAATAGTAGTGAAAGGCTGAATCCATTTGGTCGGTGCGAATGAAATATGTCCCTATAAGCCTAAAACTCATTTCATCGTAGGGTAAATACTTCGGTTCATCAGGGAATTTTTCAGCCAACTGCAATAGTTCCCGGCAATACTTGAGTTCCATTTCCTTATCTCCCATATCGCGGTATATCCACATGATCTGTCGCTTGGAGAACCACAAAGTTACCGAATCGCCAAGTACTTCTGAATCATTTACACTTTCTATGGAAAGCCGCAATGCCTCCGGATAATTGCCAATATTGTTAAGGGCACGGGCAATACTGGACTTTACTCTGATTTCGGTGGTTTTAAATCCTTCTTCACGAGCCATCACCAAAGCATCTTCGAAGTACCGAATTGCCGAATCACTATTTACAAAGAGATATTGATTTCCAATTTCCCGAATCAATTCCAACTTTAGGGAGTCGGATAAGTCATTTTTAAGGCTCCTTTTGAGGCTATCAAGCATGACTGTTTGTGCTGTTACCGAACAAATGGTCATGATGAATAAAATAAGCATGATATATTTTTTCATAAGCCAAATATTTATAAAGTGGGTAAATGAATGATGAACTCACTTCCTTCCTGTCTGAAGTTATTATCCCCAATTGAATGGTCAGACGCGGCAGGAGAACGAGTTGATTTTGTTTCCACCCACAAGTTGCCTCCATATGACTTCACAATATCATAACTCAAACTCAAACCTAATCCCGTTCCCTGACCGGTCGGCTTGGTAGTGAAGAATGGTTGGAAGATTTTGTCCTTGATGGAATCTGGAATGCCTGAGCCGTTGTCACTTACTGATATTTCTATTTTATCTCCAAGGCTTTTGGTAGAGACTGTGACTACTGGTGCTTCAACTGATGATCCTGCATAAAAAGCATTGCTATACAGGTTAAGCAGTACCTTGCCGATGTCCTGAGGAATGACAGAAATCCTTGGAAGATCAGGGTCTAGATTCAATTGTAAATCAGCTAGAAAGTCTTTGTTTTTGGCTAAAAATGATTGGTAACTCAATCGGAGAAATTCTTCTGCAAGCGCATTGATATCCGTGAGTTCATTTTGGCCGGAACCTCTTTTACTATGCTCGAGCATCCCTTTAACAATCGCATCGGCCCGCTTTCCGTGGAGGGTGATTTTTTCTAAGTTTTGCTTAATATCCTCCAATATCTCATCTTCTTCACTCTCCGGTTTTTCATCTTGTGTCTTGCGTCTTATGTCTTGAATCTCTTCTACCAACTCCGCACTCACCTCTGAGAAGTTATTCACAAAATTCAGCGGATTCTGTATCTCATGGGCAATGCCTGCAGTGAGTTCTCCTAAGGATGCCATTTTTTCGGATTGGATAAGTTGGGCTTGGGTTGATTTTAAATCGTGAAGTGATTTTTGTAAATCGGCAGTACGCTCTTTAACTTCATTTTCAAGATTGTTTTTTTGATTTTCAATTATTTGCTTTTTTTCGCCTTCAGCTTTCAGCCTCGCACTGCTTAGAAATTCATTTTCTTCTAATTTTTCTTTTAGCTGCTTATTTGTAATAGCCACACCCCTGGCCAGATAAAATGAATACCCTACTGCAACAGGTATTGCTGACAAGTTCATCAACATGGTATTATTATACCATAATATCTCCAATCCAAAATAAATTTGAAGAAGACTCGGAAAGAGAAGGATGAAGGCAATCAAATAAAAGAGGAGAATAATATTAAGTGCTTTCATTTTTTTTCTAAATCTTGTGTAAATCAAAATCACTAAGCCAATA
>JBGTCB010000301.1:0-11015 GCA_041748995.1 Saprospiraceae bacterium
TAATAACAATGCCCATGAGAAGGAAGAAATAGTAAGCCATCAATCTCCAGATGGAGGCAACAACCAGGCTGATACCGGCAGGTACATAGTCAGCAAGTATACTACCAAAAAGAATCTCCGCAAATCCAGCGCCACCTGGGGTAGGACTCACCGCCATCATGATGAACATAGTCTGGATCCTCGCATAGAGTTCGAGAATGGATGATATTTGGAAAGGAACCGATTTGGCAATACCTATAATTAAACAAATGATCAGAAAGAACCGGCATGACCAGGCACCCACTGTTGAAAGAAACGCACCAAGGTGATATCGTATACTTTGCTGACTCAACGCTGTTGAGGTAATGACAATATCTTCCCCCAATTGCACGATGCTATCTTTTAACCGATGTAAAAATCTGATTTTACTAACGGTGGTCAGGAGTCTTTGCAGAGTTTGAGGTTTGATAAACAAGCCGTAGGCAAAAAACGCTCCATAGACCAACATGATTCCATATGCAGTCAACAGGGTAATTTCCCATCCCCCAAAAGCTTCTTCGCCAGGTCCTAAGATTCCTCCACCAAAAATCAAAACCCAAAAAGGAACACACAACAGGAAAAATAAAGTGTCCAGTACGATGGTGTAGACTACTATAGCGGTGGTTTTTGCAGCTCCTATTTTTTCCTGTGATAGGATAAACAAGGCCACAGCACTACCACCCACGTTGGTTGGTGAAACGGCAGAACTAAATTCCCAGAGAAATATCAACTGCACGCTTTTGAGGAACGAGAAAGCACGTTCCGATAAAATGTACAATCGCAGTGCATAAAAGCAGATTCTGGCAATAAGAAAAATTATAGCAATTCCGAGGAAAAGAAGTGTACTACCTGTCCACTTTATTTTTTCAAACTCTTCCGCATTAAATTGTTTGAAAAACAAAAATACCAGCACCCCCAGACCAATAATAATGGGTAAAATAACTCTGGTCAAATCGAAAGATTTCAGTAGTTTCTTACTATCCCTCCTTGAAAATCGCTTCTTACGTTGGCTCATAAATAATACAGGGCCTCAAAGATACTAGAAAAACACTGGTGGGTATTCCATTGAGCTTTGCTGGAAGTTCGATCCTGGTCCGAATTTGTCCGTCGGGCTGGAATCGAGATTTCTACATACCCGGCACTTAAAAAAGTGGGACAATTGGGCTTCTCTTGGCTTAGAATCCAAAAGGTCTTCCCCCCAGTAAATAGGAATCGGACAGCCTCATCCATAAGAGGGCTGTCCGATTTAAGTAAATTATCGATCTTTTGAGTTCAACTCCAAAGGCGATCCCAAGCTCTGATTACATCCCATTCCGGTGTAGGTGCAAATAATTTTTCTCCCTTCACCAGGTGTTTTTCTACCACTTCTTCATTAAGCTCTACACCTAGTCCTGGTTTATCGGGTACAGTGACATAACCATCTTGCACGATTAAGCCATCAAAACCAGTAACCAGTTTTTCCCAATCCGGTTTATCAACTGCATGATGTTCAAGCCACATAAAGTTTTCAGTGGCCGCTGCACTGTGTACACAACCAAGAAACGAGACCGGACCGGCGGCATGGTGATGCATGAATCCAATGCCATGCTTTGAAGCGTAATCACCGATTCGTTTGGTCTCCAATATTCCCCCGGCTGTATTAGGATCAGGATGAACAATGTCTACTGCATGTTTGTCAATCAGTTCTTCAAAGCCACCTTCTAACCGATAGATATCCTCCCCGGTCTGAGTTGGTGTATTTGAAGATTGAGTAATCTCCTTCCATTGATCCGTATATTGCCAGGGAATGATATCTTCAATATATGCCAGATTGTAAGGTTCTGCCGCTCTGGCAATTTTAATTGCCTCATTGACTCCAAAGTGTCCCCAATGATCTGTTCCCATTGGTATTTCATAGCCAATCTTTTCGCGCATTATGTGCAGATACTCCATAAGCCTCTCAAGTCCCTTTTGGGTAATCTGAACTTGAGTAAAGGGATGCTTTGTCATATTGTATTTAGTGTATTCGTGCTGATAAGGGTTTAAGGATCCATTTGGTCCATTGATAATTGCTCCTGGAATATCCCTTAGCAGATTGATGCCTATGTCCATCTTCAAGGCTGTATAGCCCTGATTTACACGTTCTTGCATTCGATTGGCATACTCATGGGGATCCTGCGACACCGTCGTGTCGCAATACACTCGCACTTTATCCCGGTACTTACCGCCTAACAACTGGTACACAGGTATGTTGTAGGCTTTCCCAGCCAGGTCCCAGAGCGCCATTTCAACTCCGGATACACCACCTCCCTGACGGCCATGATGACCAAACTGACTGATGAGTTTAAACAATCTTTCTACGTTACATGGATTTTGACCCAGGAGCCGGCTTTTAAGAAACAAGGCATATTCCTTTGCCGCGCCATCTCGCACATCTCCATGTCCTACGATTCCCTGATTTGTATAAATCCGTACAATCGGGGTTCTAAAAACAACGTCACCCCCAATCTCCGCAATTCTCATGTCGGTTATCTTTAGCTCGCTTGGCTGGGAAGCCCGGCTTACTTTCTGGGTAACATATTCGATCCTTTCAGCAATATCCCTGGTCGGAAACGCCGCAAGACTTAGTCCACCTAAGGAAGCCTTTTGGATAAAGGAACGCCTCTGATTATTTTCTGATGAAGGTTGGCGGCCTTCATTCTCTCCCTTGAAGAGATTCCTCAATTTAACATTCTTAAGTTTCATGATAGTTCTAATGTTTTTTATTTATTCTAATGACAAAGAGTTCAGCATTAACAGAATAATAATAGCACTTCGGATCTTAAGTTAAGAAAGCAAATCACAAAATCGATCGAAAATCACTAAATAAGATTTGAGTGATAAGATTTTGAAATGTCGTACCCGACTTCTTTAACCAGAAATGGTTGGTGCCATTCGGATATTAACGCAACGCGACTGAGTACCGTTGGTACTAATATTGATTTATTGTCCCAATGGAACTACAACATATACACGCATAACCCGGTTAATGAGAATAGCTGGTAGTACCAGAAGGATGTTCATGACCTACTACAGGCATTAAATAGTGGTGAGCATGACTCATGAAAACCCAACAACACCAGGAAACAAGCACTTGTCAATGAAAGAAATTAATCGATTTAATCTTAATGCTATAGTTGTTCTATTTCTTCTCAGCTTCCTTATGCTGAATTGCGACAAGAATGAAGATCCGGTTGTACCCAACGATTCTATTTTCCAGGTTTCAACGATCGGTGCATTGAACATGGGTGAATTTGAAGGCTTGATGAGATTTGACACCCTGTTGACTAAAGGAGATTTTGGCCTTGGTACCTTTGAAGCCATCGATGGAGAAATGGTGATGCTCGACGGCATTGCCTATCAGATTACGGTCGATGGCAACGTTTCGATCGTTGACAATGAGGTACAAACATCTTTCGCAACGGTTAAGTCTTTTACCATGGATGACAGCATGAGCCTCAACAGTCTACCGGATGTAACAGCTCTTGAAACCTTGATTGATACAAAAATTGCCAACAAAAATGAGTTTTATGCTGTTCGGGTTCAGGCCGTTTTTGATTCAATTATTGTCAGTTCGGTCCCCAAACAACAAGTCCCTTTTCCTTCATTGGCTGAGGTGGTCCGCCAGCAGGTAATCTATAAGCATTCCAACCTTGCAGGTACCTTGGTGGGTTTTAGAATGCCCCCTTTCATGGCGGGAGTTAATGTGCCCGGATATCATTTTCATTTTATTTCCGACGATCGGTCAGTAGGGGGTCATGTGTTGGCATGTGCTGTCAGAAATGGATTGGCACAATGGGATAAGACCGATGATCTGCGGTTGAGTCTAGGACAGTGAGGTTTAATCAACTGACTTTATTATCTATCGTTAAAACTTCAGCTTATGAAAGACAGCAAGAAAGAACAGGAACCTATCTATGATTTGATTGCTAAAGAATATCGCGATTCAAAACAGTTACCATTCCGAAAATATATCGAAGAGTATACGTTATTTCAGCTCTTAGGAAAGGTAGGAGGAAAAAATGTCCTTGATTTAGCATGCGGAGAGGGATTCTACACAAGAAAAATCAAAGATGCCGGTGCTAGCCAGATTCTGGGTATTGATATCTCTGAAGAAATGATTCGCCTGGCCCGGGAGAATGAATCCAGGGATCCCCTCGGCTGTAACTATATTGTCAGAGACGCCAGTTCGCTCGATCAACCTGCCGATAAAGACCTGGTAGTTTCGATGTATCTCCTCAATTATGCAAAAAACCGGGAAGAGTTGTTGCGTTTCTGTCTGACGGCTTTTAGAGCTCTGAAGGACTCTGGAATTTTTATTGGACTGAATGATAATATCCATCTCGATCCTGCACTTCCTGTATCCTATAGGAAATATGGTTTTAGCAGAACATCTGCAAAGCAATTGAACGAGGGAGATCCTATCGAATACATCTTCAATGAGGGTCTGGAAAACCAATTTCAATTTGAAAATTATTATCTCCTTCCAGACACCTTTAACTGGGCTTTTAGGGAAGCCGGGTTTTCAGATTTCGAATGGTACGGACCCCTGATTTTCCCGGAAGCAGGTAACGATCCTTTCTGGTCTGATTTTATTAGTAACCCTCCGATCATTGGTTTCCGAGCTATTAAAAAATGACTCTCAAACCCACCTCAATATCAGGAAGGTGGTTCGACAAACGAAAAGAGGCGCAGATTTTTGGTTTTGTTGTTGTCATATTAGATCCCTTCCTGTACGAAAACTTTACCCTTGGTGATCCCTTATTTTATCAGTATATTTCTGTTACTTAATGATGATAGTTATTATGAGTTGGTTGTACATTATATTGGTGGGTGCTGTTGCCGGATGGCTTGGTAGTTTTCTGTTTAAGGGATCCGGTTCAGGTTTAATCTGGAATGTTATCCTGGGAGTCGCTGGTGCTTTTGTAGGCGGATGGCTTTTTAATCAACTTAAGATTCAAACAGAGGGACTGGGAGTTACCATTCTTGCGGCTGCAATCGGAGCATTCGTAATTTTGTGGCTATTTCGACTTTTAGGGGGTGGACGACCAGGATAATATCACACGGAAAATCCGCTGGAAGTTGGCCATGGGGCAAGTAGATGAGTCACTTAATGACAAACTTTCTTCTACGGAACAGAAAATGGATCAGGTACTTGACACACTCTACCGGTCAAACCGTGAAGGAGGTATGACTGGTTCGAGGACCATATCTGCTAAATGGATGGGCGATATCAAAACGCTCTTTCCCACTCCTCTGGTAAGAGTGCTACAAAGAGATGCTCTCGAGCGGTTTGGGATAAAAAAATTACTTTCGCAACCATCATTCCTGGATGAAGTAGAACCGGATGTAGGCATGATAGCCACTATCTTGTCATTCAAAGAAACCCTATCTCCTACCGCATTGAAATCTGCCCGATATTTGGTGAAAAGATTGGCACAAAGGGTGGAGCAAAACCTTAGGTTTAAGCTGATATCGCGTATTCATGGCATTCGGGATCATCAATCGAAAACTAAGAATCCCCGATATCAGGAGATCGACTGGCACCTGACGATTAAACAAAACCTGAAACACTTTCAGCCATCTCTCGGTACAGTAATTCCTCAGACACTCATAGGTAGACCACGCAGGAGGAACCAGTCTAAAAGACTGATCATATTAGTTGATCAGAGTGCATCCATGGCGGAGTCTTTTGTTTATGCCGGCATTTTAGGTTCCATCATGGCAACCATAACCAGTATTAAAACTCATTTGTTAATTTTTGACACAGAAGTGGTGGACCTGACCGAATATCTTAATGATCCGGTAGATCTTCTCTTCAGGGCTCAACTCGGTGGTGGCACGAATATCCAGAAAGCTCTTCAATCCGCTGCAAACCTTCTTTATTCAGATGCAGGTGAGGCATATATCATTTTAATCAGTGATCTATTTGAAGGTGGCCCTCACAGTCTCCTTTACGACAAAGCCCAGGAACTTTTAAACCACGAAATTCAAATCATTAGTTTATTGGCATTAGATGACCAGGGTGTGCCTGCATATGACAAAGATGTCGCAAAGAATTTTGCCGATCTGGGAATTCCAAGTTTTGGTTGTACTCCCGATTTGTTTCCGGAGTTAATAGGTGCTGCGTTAAACAATGAAAGTCTGCAACGTTTTTCTTAAACGTTTAACTACTCCTGAAGTAAGCTTAAAAGGTATTCACCATAACCACTTTTAAGATACTTATGTCCCAGTTTTTCCAGGCCCCGGTTATCTATGAACCCTTTTTGATAAGCTACTTCTTCAATGCAACCGATTTTCAGACCTTGCCTGTCTTCGATCGCATGAACGAATTGGCCCGCCTGAATCAATGATTCATGGGTGCCGGTATCCAGCCATGCGATACCCCGGCTTAATAGGGATACCTTCAACAACCCCCTTTCAAGGTAATGCCTGTTTACATCCGTTATTTCCAACTCCCCCCGAGAACTTGGCTTAAGATTCCTGGAGATCTCTACGACTTCATTGTCATAGAAATAGAGTCCGGGGACTGCATAATTCGATTTAGGACTAATGGGTTTTTCTTCAATGGAAACGGCATTTTGTTGATCATCAAACTCAACTACCCCATATCGCTCAGGATCTGCCACGCGATAAGCAAAAACCACTCCTCCTACAGGATTTGCGGCAGATTCCAATTGATTATCCAATCCATGTCCATAAAATATATTATCCCCCAAAATTAAAGATGCCCCATCAGATCCGATAAAATCAGCACCAATGATAAAGGCTTCTGCTAATCCGCGAGGAGCTGATTGCTCAGCATAAATAAAATGACATCCGAGTTCACTTCCATCACCCAGTAGTTTCTTGAAAAGTGGAAGATCATAAGGTGTGGAGATAATCAATACTTCCCGGATACCAGCAGTCATCAGGGTTGATAGCGGATAATAAATCATTGGTTTATCATAGACGGGCATTAATTGCTTACTGACAGCCAATGTGAGTGGATAAAGCCGGGTACCCAGTCCTCCGGCGAGGATAATTCCTTTCATTTATAAAGTGTAAGATTATAAGGTTAATAACCTAAGGAGGCTGAATAATCAATCTGAGTCTTTCAGCAGACTCCTGGGCATAAAGATAAACTTTGCTCCCAGTTCGCTGATCACAAAAAGGCAAATGAATTGGTTCGGGTCTTTGTAGACTCCCTGGAAATCTTCAATCTTTTCTGCCGCAATGACTTGTTTCATAGCAAACTCTTCCAAAGTACTGGCATGGATATCCCATTTTCCGATCTCGTCATTGCTAACCACCACGGGCACTCCCAACTCCATTTGCTGTTGGTGTACTACCAGTATCGGATATTTTGAAATATCCTTTTCCATAATGGCATCTGCTGCCCTGATCATCAAATGGAGGTAAGGTTTAAGTTCGGACTCCAACTGCAAGTATTGGGTTGTCTTTTGATCCTTCATAGTTTTTTTCTTTTGAGCAATGCCACGTTTTCTATGTGCCCGGTATGAGGAAACATATCAACGGGTTGTATCTTTTCGACCTGATAAACATCCCCCAGTAGTTGAATATCCCTTGCCTGAGTTGCCGGGTTGCAACTAATGTAGACAACAGTAGCAGGGGATGTGTTGCTAATACTTTCAATCACCTTTTCATGCATGCCTCCCCTGGGAGGATCTGTTATAAGTACATCTGGCTGTCCGTGTTTGTTCAACAAGGCATCGCTAAAAATATTCTTTACATCGCCCGTGTAAAAATGCGCATTGGAGATTCCGTTGATCATTGCATTTTCTTTGGCATCCGCAATAGCATCCGGTATTTCTTCTACTCCAATAACCGTTTCGCAATCCCTGGCAAGGTATAATGCAATGCTGCCGGTTCCGGTATAAAGATCATAAATCACCTGTTCTTTCTTTGCAGATGCAAATGACCGCACTACATCATACAATCGCTCTGCCTGGGCAGTGTTTGTTTGAAAAAAAGATTTAGGTCGGATTTTGTAGATCAGATCACCCAGTTGTTCTTGAATAAAAGGTGCACCCGCTTGCAGGATAATCTCCTGATCAAACAGGGTGTCATTTTTCTTCTCGTTTATTACGTAATGCAATGAAGAAATTTGAGGAAACTGCCTTAGGATAGCTTCCAGGAGAAATTTTCTTTTCTTTTCATTCTCATGACCAAAGCTCAATACTAACATCCACTGCCCAAGGCTGGTGTTCCTGAGGATCATGTTCCGGA
The DNA here is from genome assembly GCA_041748995.1 of Saprospiraceae bacterium. GTDB lineage: Bacteria > Bacteroidota > Bacteroidia > Chitinophagales > Saprospiraceae > JABDMH01. Next base: position 8,266 of record JBGTCB010000301.1, read on the forward strand.
GAAAACCCCGGTTTTGTATCGGATCGTAGTATGTAAATCCTTCATCCTGGGTCAGCTGCCTCACATAGTTTCGTATGGTATCCGCCAAAGGATCCATAAGTAAACACTGGTCGATATCAACCACCTTATTGAAAAATTTGGGGGGGTGGAGTCCCAATGCTTTGGGCCGGTATATCGCTCCACTCTCCATTTCCAATTTTGATTTCCATCGGTGATTGGAAAAGGAAAACTCCATCTTATTACGATAATAATATGGCTGTGGTGCAGGGAGTATGGGCAAAACCTGTCCCACAGAAATCTTAGCAATCCTTTGAAAAGCGTCCAAAACGATCTTCTCTTTTGCTTCTAATTGCTTTTCATACTGGAAATGTTGCCATTTACATCCTCCGCAGGAATCGAAGTGTTTACAAGGTGGATCTGTTCGATCATCCGAATACTTTATAAATCGCTCGGGCACACCCTGGTAATGTCCTTTTCTTTTTTTCAACACTTTGACATCTACGATGTCTCCGGGAACCGTACCTTCCATAAAAACAACCTGTCCTTCCGGATTTTTGCCAACCGACTGACCTTTGTCTGCCAGGCCTGTGACCGTAACTGTCTTTAATAATAGATGATTATTTCTTCTCATTGCTCAATATGACAAACTCGGTCCTACGATTCCTTTGCCTTCCCTCTTCAGTAAGGTTGTCCGCGATAGGTGTGGACTCACCAAAGCCTCTATAGAATAATCTTTCTTTCGATACTCCGGCAGCAATAAGATAATTGTACACTGCCTGAGCTCTTTTTTCGGATAGTTGTTGATTATCACTGTCAGAACCAACATTGTCCGTATGTCCTCTGATCTCAATCATCATGCCCTGATTGTCTTGCAGTAATTGCAGTAGTCGTTTAAGTTCATAACCGGATTTTGCCAACAGATTGGCACTTCCCGACTCAAAAAAAACATTGTTAAGCACTATGGGATCCGCTGTTGGGTCGGGTTCATTCATTTCAATCATTGAAAGAAATACCGTCAAATGCATTGGATCTCCGATGGAATTTCGTTGATCCAACTGAATATGTTCGGAGTGAAAAGCATACTGTTCTTTGGATATGTTTAGTGCATATTCTTCATCGAGGGGCAGGCATATCAATAACTCTCCCTTTTTATCGCTCAAGGTTTTGGTATGAATCTCGCCATTTGCAAGGTTAATAATTTCCAGGATTGCCTGTAGGGGTTGCCTCGTTTTCTTGTCCAGAATCCGGATATTGGCGTATGTAGCCGGTCGGGGTCGGATCTCATCAGGTATGTCAAATTCAAAAATATCAATCCGGTCTCTTTTATCGGTTCCAGATACGCCTCGGGCAAAATAGCCCTTATCGCCAGATAAGGTGATATGCAATGCTCCCTCATCACCTGATGTATTGATCGGTGCCCCCAAATTTTGTGGGTTCTGCCAGATTCCATCGATATGATTAGCCTGAAATAGATCCGTGCCGCCAAATCCCGGATGTCCATCAGACATGAAATAGAGATTGTCATCGGCAAAATGAATAAATGGAACTTCTTCATTGGCCGGTGTATTTAATTCAGAGATATTCTTCGGCTCATCCCATCCTCCCCCCTTCCGGTTGATCATCCATAGATCCCGACCTCCCGCTCCTCCCGGCCTTTCACTGGAAAAATATAATGTGCGGCCATTGGCTGAAAGACTGGGTTGTCCATCCCAGTATCGACTGTTAACGGTGCTTCCCAGATTTGCCGGTTTTGACCATTGAACTCCATCATACAATGAATAATACAAATCACAGGATCCATATCCATCCGGTCGGTCGCAAGCAGTATAAATAAGCATTTTACCATCAGCTGATAGACAATGCGCTCCTTCATTCTGATCGGTGTTCAACTCCGTAAGAGCCATACTTTCCTGCCAATGACCGTCGATTAATTTTGAAATGTAAAAATCCTCCTGACCCCGTACCCGCCTGGTAAAAATCATCCAGTCTTCCCTGGCCGGAAATGAAGGCAGGTACTCCATATTTTCTGTATTAATAGTGGGTGGCAGAGGATTTATCGTCGTTTGATAAGACGGTGGGTCATTTAATAAAAACCGGGCATCTCTGATGTACTTCTCTGCTCTCTGCCTGATGGAAGGCTTTATTCTATTGTTAAGTTGAGTTTTTTGCATAGAAGAAATTACTTTCTCATAATCCTGGGTTCTCCAGGCGATTTCTCCCAGTTTAAAGTGAATGACCGGATCAGCCAGGCTATCGATGACCAGTGCCGATTCAAAATAAAAACGGCTTTGATTCCAATTGGACAGCTCAAAATAGAGGGCCGCCAGGGTCACTCGTGGCTCTCTCCAGCCAGCTTCTAATTCAATAGCTTTTAACAAATAATGTTCAGCTTCTGACAATTGGCCCTTAGCGATTTCACCTTGCCCTTGTTCATAGGCTTTTTGGGCAGCCCGGCTAAATCCAGACTTCGCTTGACTCCAAATGATACCATGTTGCCCCATCAACAGGACGATCACCGCAATATTAATGATGCAACCTTTAAATGAAATCAACAACTTGTTTTATTAGAGAAACTATCAGAAGTTAAGACTTAGTATGAGGATAGGCATATCTAATGCGACCAACTTCTAACGTACGGTCTGAAGCAGCTGGTCAGCATGGGCCGAACCGAGTTTTTTTGCCTCTGTCCAGTCAGACAGGAATCCATTTGTGCCCGCTTGTTTGCTGGCAATACCCCGGTACCCTAAAAT
>JBGTCB010000302.1:0-6956 GCA_041748995.1 Saprospiraceae bacterium
TAGACAAACACATCAATTATTGTTGGTAATTTTAATATCTTTCTGTGATCTTCTGCGTTGCCAAGCCTCGTCGTAGCTACGGCTATGCCTGCGTTTGGCGCCTTGAATCCCACAAAAATCTTACTAAAATTTCTCAACATAGCTAATGTGTCCATCTACTAGTACACTGCACCAATACTTCTTCATCAGAAATTGACGTAGCTTATTCTATGTGCATTTCTGCTTTTTGTCTTTGTACAAAATAACTAGAATTTCTATTCTAAATGAAATGACTTAAAAGGTCATTCAGTTTTAACCCAAATGACAGATAATATTTCACTAACTAAATATAAATAAATGAAAAAGATCACTTATCTTAAACAAGCATTAATTCAGGTAACTTTTGTTACCTCCATTTTGCTAATTGCTTCATGCAGCACTCATCAAAAATCAAAAGATACGACAGCTGCTTCCAGAGAACAGAGCGATGCAAAATATCAAACTGACAGGAACAATCAGACTAATCAGACTGACCGGAACAATCGGACAAATCAGACTGACCGGAATAATCAGACTAATCAGACAGATAGGAACAATCAGACAGATAGGAACAATCAGACTTATACTGACAGGAACAATCAGTCAAATCAGACAGATAGGAACAATCAGAGTGACAGGAACAATCAGACCGATAAAAACAATTATGCTAATAAGAACAATCAAAATGATAGTATAAATCAGGCTGATAAATATAAGCATACTGATCATAGCTATCATACTGATAAAAATAATGATGCTGATAACAACAATCAGACTGATAATAACAAGCGGACTGATCAGTATAATCAAAAAGACGCAGAATTCCTGGTCAACGCTGCCGAAATTAACCTGAAAGAAATTCAGTTAGGACAACTGGCACAGAAAAACGGAGGAACACCGCATGTTAGAGAATTGGGAAAAATGATGGAAGATGCCCATACCAAAGCACTGGATGATCTAACAGCACTTGCCAGGAGGAAAAGCATAACTATTCCAACCTCATCGACCGACAATGCACAAGACGCTTACAAAACATTAAATGAAAAATCAGGAAAAGACTTTGACAAAGCATATTCTGATATGATGGTAAGCGGACATAAAGATGCAATTGCCGCTTTCGAAAAAGCATCTACAGATTTCAACGATACTGATATCAAAATTTGGGCATCAGCTTCACTGACTGACTTACGTAAACATCTCGACCACTCCATTGACAGTCAGAAGAAATGTGATAATATGATGTATTTAGAAAAAAAGAATTAAAAGATAACAGAGCAATTTGTTTAAAACTACAAGTCATTAAGCGCGGAAGCATTGGTTCAAGTAGGTGACTACACTTCGTGAAAATGACGGATGAGTTGAACATTACGAAGAAGAATGAGACAGGGAAGACTTATAATGGCGATACCCAGTTTTATCAGGAATGTAACATCAGAAGTATTGATTAACAATCGATAATCAACCTATTAATGAGGTGCTGTGAGCTTTATGCAATAGCGGCACCTTATTTTTTTATTTGAATATGACTAAGATTTATAATCCCCAATTTGTGTATGCTATGATAATTGAAAAAAAGACCATGCAGCTTGTTTGCTTCTCCCATTTGTCATGGAAATTTGTTTACCAGCGCCCTCAGCATCTGATAAGCCGTTTTACAAATAAATATTCTGTATATTATATAGAAGAGTTTATTTACATTGCGAAGGATGATGGCTACTCCCTAAGTGTCACTAATGAAAATGTTGCCGTCATTGTGCCTCATTTATGCAACAGGTTACATTATTGCATTGAAAATTGAGAAAATCAAGGAGTTACTTATTTTTGAAGAAGATACTCTTTCCCAAATTTCAGACAAACTAAATTATAGCAACGTCGCACATTTATCTAACCAGTTTAAAAAAATTACAGGCTTGACTCCAACACATTTTAAAGCATTAAAGGAAAGAAGAAGACTAACCATTCAAGAGATTAGCAAATACCACACCAAGAAATAGATTATGGCTGTATACAACATTCCGACTTTAAAACATTAATACGGGATTCACCAGGGTCCTTTTCAATATTTAAATATCGAAATATAGGTCTCTTATAAAAAACAATAATGCTCGGAAGTAAATTTATGTTCGCCACGGGAATTGAAAATAGTTATCCTACTATTTTGTTACCGGATGGTACTACCAAGCGGGTGGATGAAATGGAGAAGACTGGACATTACATTCAAAGAGATTTTGATTTAGTAAAGGAAATGGGTATAGAGTTTTTGCGCTATGGCCCACCTTACTACAAAACACATATCGCACCCGGTAAATATGACTGGTCCTTTACGGATATTACTTTTAACAGGCTGCAAGACCTGGGTATTACACCATTGATCGATCTTTGTCATTTCGGGGTGCCTGATTGGTTGGGCAATTTTCAGAATCCTGACTTCCCTCATCATTTTGCTGAGTATGCATCTGCCTTTGCCCGTAGGTTCCAGAACTGCAGTTTTATACACCGGTTAATGAAATATTTATAGCCGCTATGTTTTCGGCACAATATGGTTGGTGGAACGAAAGACTAAGTTCTGATAAGGCTTTTGTAAATGCACTAAAAAATCTGTCAAAAGCAAACGTAATGGCCATGCATGCCATTTTAAAAATACAGCCAGAGGCAACGTTTATCCAAAGTGAATCCGCAGAATATTTTCATGCTACTGAACCAAAAGCACTGCCGCTTGCCCGTTTTCTAAATCAAAAGAGATTCCTGTCACTTGACCTTACCTATGGCTTTCCTATCAATGTTACTATGTATGAATACCTGCTGCAGAATGGTATGACTAAACGCGAATACAATTGGTTTACACAAAACCAGGTAAAAGCAAAGTGTGTAATGGGAAATGATTATTATGTAACGAATGAACACCTTGTACACCCCGATGGATCTACACAGGCCTCCGGCGAAATATTTGGGTACTATGTTTTAACCAATCAGTATCAATCAGTATTATAATAGATACAAATTACCCATCATGCATACAGAAACAAATATAAAGATGCCAGCGTGTAAAGAGTGGCTCTTGAAACAGTGGGCTAACCTGCACCGGCTTAAGCAAGATGGCGTGCCTATAATAGGTTTTACATGGTATAGCTTACTGCATCAGGTTGATTGGGATTCTGCACTGAGGAATGATGCAGGAAATATAAATGAACTCGGCTTGTACGACCTGGATAGAAACATCATGCCAGTGGGAGTAGCATATAAGCATTTGATAAAAGAGTGGAAAGATATTCTGTTGGAAGAAAGTTACGGGCTTCTATTTCACCATTGATTACCTGGTGAAAATGATATCTTCCTTTATGATGTCAGAAGTATAATGTGAAAATAGATCATGAGGATTAATACGGTCCGCACTTTCATTCCCTGTATTGCTGATTGAGGGCATTTATTTAAAGGGTTGTATATCCCTATTTAAGGCAGCCTTGGGTTGTGCTTTCATTTTAAAAGCCTTTCTTTTTAACCTTAATTTAGAATTATTCATCTTCGTATCATATAATTATAGGTGGAACAACCTTCTTACCAGGTCACAACTATTCACTCTTGCAAAGTTGATATAAATAGCTGTAAAAAATGTTATATAATTTTTCCTTTGTTTTATAAAATAATGTAGAAAAGCTGGCAATTTGTAAATTTTTTCACACAATATATAACAACTATGATAGTTGAGAATCTCATCTTTGCAATACACGTAAGATCTTTAGATATACTTTAGATATACTAACCTGGTTTTGGGAGCTATAATAGAAATCTTTATTGTCTGCTGAAGGCTTTTAGTTGAATCTTTTGAAAGATCTGACCGCAAAGAGAGAATTGAGGGAACCCAGAGAACGGAAAAAACTGTGCAGAGAGACAACAAGTCATTGAGTGCGGAGCGTAAAGCTGAAGTAGATCAAGCAACACTCCCTGAAAATGGTGTAATGAGTTGGACAGTTTACGAAGAGGAAGTTGAAGCCAAATCAAACAAGAGCCAGAATAACAAATAGTAATTTCTTAATTAACAGAAGATAGAAAAATGAAAAGTAAAAAATCGGTTTCAACCAAGGTAGCACAAAACGGAAAACAGCCAAGGGAAAAGTCAAATGTAACGACGATGTCGCAAAACGGAAAGCGTTCAAAGGCAAAATCAAAAAATACTCCTATGCAATCATCTCAACTTATGAAATTATTTGAGGATGAATTGAAAGACATTTACTGGGCTGAAAAGGCATTAACCAAAGCAATTCCCAAGATGATTAAAAAAGCCACAGCGCAGGAATTGATCGATGCACTCACAAGCCATCTTGATGAAACAAAAAACCAGGTTACCAGAATGGAACGTGTTTTTGAATCCATAGACAAGAAAGCAACTGCCAAAAAATGTGAAGCAATGGAAGGTCTTATTAAAGAGGCCGGAGAAATTATGGAGTCATGCGAAGCAGGTGCAATGTGCGATGCAGGAATTATTTCTGCTGGACAAAAAGTAGAACATTACGAGATTGCATCTTATGGAACGCTTCGTCAGTTTGCAGAAACATTAGGTTTGACAGAAGCTGTATCCCTACTTGAAGCTACCCTCAGGGAAGAAAAAGCGGCTGATCAAAAACTATCAAAGGTCGCAACAACTGCAGTAAATATAGAAGCGGCTAAAGAAAAAGCATAATTTCATCATACAATGAATAATATTTTTAAAGGATTGATTGCTGGTTACGGAGCAAAAAAATTGGGCGGAGGCTGTTTAGGAACAATAGTAGTTTTTGCAGTAATCTGGATTCTATTAGGGCAGTGCTGATACAAATTTTAAGACTGAATACTAATTAGCCACCTCCTTCAGCGAGGTGGCTTTTCTAAAATTTTACAATTTAGGTTTTGAAGTAGTATTTTCCACCAGCCAGTATCCATTCTGTCTATCATTTATGCAATCATATTTTCCAGCACGACAGAAATGATAAACTGCATTTTAAACACCTTTGGTCAAGTTGTCTTTCTCGAGTTGGAGTGAAATGTCTTTACGAACTACACGAGTGCGACTTCCCTTGCTGTGGTTTATGAACAATTATAGAGACAATCCTCATGCAAACAGCTTCATGTGCAAACGCCTCGCACTGAAGTGGCTTTATTCGCGAATTATATAACATATTGGTGAAATCATATACGATATCAAGGACGAACCCAGGGTATCTTTGAACCATTAATTAATCTTTATCCAAATCTCCATCATGATACATGAAACAAAGATCAGGCAACGTATTGCAGGAAAACGAAAACGCATTCAGTTAGATCCAAATTTGAAACAGGGGTATCCGAACAAAAGAGAAGAAGTCACGATGCCGGATGACCTATATAAGAAGCACGATGACGCTATTCCTGATAAGATACACGTAGACGCAGAAAAAGAGGAAGAGCTGAAGGAAAAAGATTTGTCTCAAGGTGGTAAAGAATAATTTTTTGTTGAACGAAGTATTTTTCGCACCACAATTAGAGGAAAGAAATGCATGATCACTCACGCTTGATATTACCATATTACCATCAAGTGCTATCTGGGTACTGATACAATATGAAATGGTAACTGATTGCCCCATCTTCCTTAACATGCCCGGGAAGTATGCAATTTAGAAATGACAAACTGTGATCTTTTGCAATAAAGGATCTTACATATATCAAATATTGAAATGCTTGCTGATCATCAGTCAGGCATATTACTATCATTAATTATAAATAATATCATCATGAAAAAATTTGAAAATGAGGTTCAGGTCGACAAAGAGCGGACCTCTCAGCAAAGTAACAGGAACGATCACGGCCATGGGATGGTAACTGGGATGTTTCCCGATCGCCAAAGTGCAGAACGTGCATACAACTCCCTGAATGAAAGAGGATATACAAAAGACGACATCGACCTGATCATGTCAGACCAAACACGTAAAAAGCATTTCTCAGACGCTGGTGAAACTGAAATTGGAACCAAAGCGGCTGAAGGTGCAGGAAAAGGTGGAGCGATCGGCGGTGCACTCGGAGCTATCGTAGGTGTAGTCGCAGCAGTTGGTACCAGCATTGTAATTCCAGGACTCGGTCTTGTGGTCGCAGGACCAATTGCGGCTGGATTAGCCGGTGCAGGTGCCGGTAGTATTACTGGTGGAATCATTGGGGCACTGGTAGGATCAGGAATTCCGGAAGAGCGCGCAAGACTATACGAAGACGGAGTTAAAAATGGTAAAGTGGTTGTTGGTGTACGCCCTCATAGCGAAGACGATGCCAAATACTTTGAGCAAGACTGGCGTACGCATCAAGGTGTAGATGTACACAGATAAGCTTCATAATCCTTTGCTCAGGGAATGCCCAGCGCATTTCACTGACGAGGTGCTTTGATGAGTCTCTCTAACTTTAATGACTCACCCTAACACCTTGAGGAGAAAATAAATTTATTCAAATAATAAAAATTATCAGAAATGAGAAGTGAAAAAACCGTTGATGCACTCAACACACTTGTTGAAATCAACAATGACAGAATTGAAGGATACCAAACTGCTGCGGATGAAACTGAAGAACAGGATTTGAAAACCCTGTTTGGACGATTCGCTCAAACTAGTCACAAGTGCAGGCAGGAATTAGCAAATGAAATTACAAGCCTGGGGGGTACACCTACTGACGGAACCAAGAACTCCGGCAAATTATTCCGTGCATGGATGGATGTCAAATCTGCGATTACAGGCAAAGACCGCCAGGCAATTCTTAATTCCTGCGAATTTGGTGAAGACAACGCGCTTGAAACTTATGAAAATGTATTGAATGATGATGCCGAGCATCTTCGCCCCGGACATATCAGCATAATCAACTCTCAGCTGTCCCTCCTCAGAGGAGATCATAATAAAGTGAAAGCCATGCGGGATGCACTTAAGGTGCATTCGTAGTATGTGAAGGAT
>JBGTCB010000303.1:0-13870 GCA_041748995.1 Saprospiraceae bacterium
TAGTGATCCTGCAAACCCCTCATTATCTGTATTGGTACCCGGTGCCCTTTCACGCTGGAGGGATTACAAATCTTTTGGCCACTATGTATATGGAGTAGCGGATGAAGGAAGTGATGGGCTTTTAATCATCGATATGTCCCAGGCGCCGGATAGCATCACCTGGTCTTTCTGGAATCCCAGTTTGACGATAGGAAATGATCCGGATGCCATTCTTGCCAAATGCCACAATCTTTACATAGACTCTACTTTTGTCTTTCTTGCGGGGTGCAACCTCAATGGAGGTGGTGTGCTCATATTTGACCTTTCAGGCAATCCGGAGGAACCGGAGTTTATAGCCGGCGCTGCTCGAATATACGCACACGATGTCTATGTCCGCGAAGATCGGATGTATACTTCCGACTTGGGTGAAGGATTCACCATTGTCGACATCTCCGATATAGAAAACCCCCGGGCTCTGGCTTCACAGGAAACTTCCTCAGACTTTACGCATAATGCATGGGCTTCGGATGACGGATCTTTCCTGTTTACCACAGATGAACGGAGTCATGCCACCATTGATGCCTATGACATCAGCAATGAGGATGAGATCAGAAGATTGGATCGGTATCGACCCACAGCCACCTTACGAAATCCGGTTATTCCCCATAATGTACACTATCACAACGGTTATCTGGTCATTTCTTACTATGTCGATGGTTTGAAAATTGTAGATGCTCATGAACCGGACAATATGGTCGAGGTTGGAAGCTATGATACCTACCAGTTCCGGGATGATGGGTTTCATGGCGCCTGGGGAGCTTTCCCTTTCCTCCCCTCAGGTCTGGTCCTGATATCCGATATTCAGACCGGGCTTTACGTAGTCAAACCTCAATATGAGCGGGCAGCCTATCTCCAGGGTTTGGTGACAGATCAGGTGACAGGCGCTCCACTGTCAGGTGTTAAAATAGAAATTGTCTCGGAAAGGCCTGGTTTGACGTCTAGTGAGCAGGATGGATCGTACAAAACAGGATGGGCCGGAGAAGGATTGGTGACTGTTAGATACAGTAAGGATGGTTATGCTCCTGTCCTTTTCGAAGTCAGTCTAACCCGGGCAGAATACAGTACCCTCGATGTGCAAATGGTGCCTTTATCAAGATACAGCATTTCCGGAATCGTCTCCGATAGTAATACGGGGCTCCCCATTCAAAATGCCCAGGTCATCGTGTTTAACGACCTTTATGAAGAAAGGACAACGACAAACGACGAAGGAGCCTTTAGTATCACAACCTTCGAAGGCACCATGACTATAGGAGCCGGGAAATGGGGTTACCAGCATGCCTTTATCATAAATGATATCCAAAGTGATCAACCCGCGATTACCCTGACACTGGACACTGGATACCGGGATGATTTTATGTTTGACTATGGCTGGCAGGTGACCAACGGCCCGAGGACAGCCACTTCACAAGGCTGGCAAAAAGGTAATCCCAGATATGCCCTATATAATGAAGAACTCACCAAACCTAATGGGGATCTGGAACATGACTTTGGAAAAGAATGCTATGTAACCGGCCTGGCAGGCAATCTCGGTGCTAATCTTGCAGATACCTCTATTTTGATTTCTCCTCTTTTTAATATCACGACTTTCGATGATCCGTTTATAAACTACTTTATTTGGTTTTACGATGTTGGGGTATCCCCAGGTGATGATGAGTTGCAGATTTTTCTCGGAGATGGCACCCAGGAAGTTCTCATAGAAAATATTTCTACTTCGATGAGCGGCTGGAGAGAAAGATCAGAAATCCGGATTATGGATTTTATTACCCCAGGAACTCAAATGTATATGAAGATCGTAGCTGCGGATATTGGAAATGTTCATATTTATGTTGCAGCCATTGATGCGTTTTCGATAACGGAAGGCAAAACCACTTCTTCTGCCGGTGTCGGGCAAATATCAAAGGTGATTATTTATCCCAATCCTGTGGAGGATATTTTAATGGTTGACCCTGGAGAAATCAGTTGCGACGAGATTAAGATCTATGATATCCGGGGTCAATTAATACTGACTCAAGCCCACACCTCTGAGTCTCCAATTCATCTGGGACATCTGTCAGGTGGGACCTATTTAGTGGCACTTTATTATCAGGGAGCATTTTTAGGTGTCAAGAGAATTGTCAAGGCTCACTAAAATTTGGATTAGCTCATGACAGTCGAGCAGTTGACAGTTAAACAGGGTTTTTAGAGTTGCCCTTTATTTAGTAGCTTGAGAAAGTTTCAGATACTGTCCAATGAAATCCCTTATTTATTATTGCCTGTTATTTTCCTTTATCAGTTGTGGTGAGAAAAATGCTTTAACTCTTCAAAGCTCCCAAACTTTTCCTGCTGATCAACCGGCATTGATTTCCATAGCAGATCCCGGGGTAACCGGGAACACAATGGTAATTGAAAATGAAAAATTCAGTGATTCTGTATTTCTTCAAAAAATCGAAGAGGATCTCTGGTATTTTATTCCACCCGTAGAAATCACACAAGGTGAAGTCCTAAGCCTTAGAGAAATCAAAGGCGAAATTTCTTATCGCAGTCAGGTCACCCGGCAACAAGAACATGTGGTTGCAACAATCGATGATCAGGAAGTACTCCGATATGCCATAGAAACCCAATTTCCTCCAGATACGCTACCGGATTATTACAAGCGCAGTGGCTTCATACATCCCTTAAATACCCTTAAGGGAGAAACCCTCACCGCTGGCTTTCCCCGTGGTCATGTTCATCAGCATGGTATATTTCATGCCTGGACCCGATCTCATGTCCGGGATTCGATGATTGATTTTTGGAATCAGGCAGCCGAATTGGGTATTATCAGACATAAAGAATTAATCGATATCCAAAATGGACCGGTCTTTTCAGGATTTACCGTATCGCTGGAGTATGTAGCATATCTACCGGATGATACCATAGTCGTCAGCGATGAAATTTGGAAGATCCGGATTTTCCCCCTGAAAGAGCACTATCTGGTTGACTGGCAAATCGATCAAAAATGCAACGGACCAGATTCTCTCATTATTGATGAATATCACTATGGAGGTGCAGCATTCAGAGGTAGTGAAAAATGGAATGTCCAAAGTGGAGATAGAGGTGCTCAAAAGTTGAGTAAGTGCTTGATTGAACCGATTAGTGACCCATCTTTTTATATTTTGCAACCTCCAAAATAATAGCATCATACCAGTCCTATGCAGATTACAGAGCAAATATCCGTCGAAGATCTCCGGCAAAAACTGGAGCGATTCTGGAACCTCTCCGGTGAGAAAATCCTGATGATTGAAAAGGAATTTGATCCCGATGCTGGAGCCCCTGTTTTCACCGTTGGTGGTAAATACTCATCCCGCGGCTGGACGGAATGGACTCAGGGCTTTCAATATGGGTCTGCCATTCTCCAGTTTGAAGCCACCAGTGATGAAGTATTTCTTGAGCTGGGGCGGGAAGCAACTCTAAAGAAAATGGCCCCGCACATTAGTCACTTTGGGGTTCATGATCATGGATTCAACAACGTCAGCACCTACGGAAATTTACATCGTCTCATGAATGATGGTATTATCGAGGATGTCACCTGGGAAAAATCTTTTTATGAGCTGGCGTTAAAAATCACCGGGGCGGTGCAGGCAAATCGCTGGACGTCTCTTCCCGGTGGTGGAGGGTATATTTACTCCTTTAACGGACCCCATTCTCTTTTTGTCGATACTATCAGGTCTTTACGAGCCCTGATAGTGAGTCACGAGCTCGGTCACGACTTGCGTGGAGAAAACGATCGTGCTATCAGTTTACTGGACCGTGCAATAGACCATGCTTTAGCGACAGCCAGATATGCCATTTTCTATGGTGAAGGAAGAGATTACTATGACCTGTGGGGTCGGACGGCCCATGAAAGTATATTTAATGTTAATGATGGGAATTTTCGCTGCCCAAACAGTCAGCAGGGCTACTCTGGTTTCACTACCTGGACCAGGGGACTTGCCTGGGCTATGTTAGGATTTGCCGAGCAACTGGAATACCTTGGCTGTCTGCCGGAAAGCACTTTTGATCATCGGGAGGGATTCCGGGAGATTGAGATGATTTTCCTGAAAGCAGCGCAAGCTACCTGTGATTTCTATCTGGAGTATTCTGCCAGTGACGGTATACCCTACTGGGATACCGGAGCCCCCGGGCTGAACAAGATGGGTGACTATCTCGCAAAGCCCGCTGATCCTTTTAATGAATTTGAACCGGTAGACAGTTCTGCAGCCGCTATTGGTGCCCAGGGACTTTGCCGGCTCGGTCAGAATTTAAATTACCGGGAAAAAGGTTCCGGAGATAGATACTGGAAGGCTGGTTTGCAGATTGCAGCACGCCTGATGGAGGAACCATATCTAAGTACCCGGCGGGATCACCAGGGTCTTACCCTGCATTCGATTTACCACCGTCCGAATGGTTGGGATCACATTCCGGCAGGTAGTAAGATCCCAATGGGTGAATCCAGTATGTGGGGAGACTATCATATGCGCGAACTTTGCCTTTATCTCCAATACATTATGGATCAAAACGGCTACTATACCTATTTTAACGGGGTTAGAAAACCTTTGTAGAGACCATGTCCGGACTTAACAGACTTTGCATTCACACCATTACTAACAAACCCTGGTCATTGCCTGAGACACTGGAACAGTATGCAAAAAAAGGTGTCGGGGGTGTGAGTGTCTGGCAAAATGCCTTGGAGACATTGGGTACAAGAAAATCTGCAGAAATTATCCGGGAGTTTCCCCTTTCGGTCGTATCCTACGTGCGGGGTGGCTTTTTCCCCTCCATTGATTCGTCTGTTCGCGAAAAAGCAATTGATCACAACAAGAAATTAATAGACGAGGCAGCAGAAATTGGTGCCCCCTTGTTGGTATTAGTCTGTGGGGCAGATCCTGGTCAATCCCTGAGTACTTCCCGAGATCAAATAAAGGCCGGCATTGAAGCGGTTTTACCCCACGCAAAAGCAGCAGGTATAAACCTGGCGGTCGAACCTCTGCACCCTATGTACGCCGATACCCGGTCAGCAATAAATACACTGGCTCAGGCCAATGATTTAGTGGAAGACATCGCTGATAAATCTGTCGGAGTGGCCATTGATGTTTACCATCTCTGGTGGGATCCGGAATTGGAAAATCAGATCAAACGTTGTGGGTCACACGACAACATAATGGCTTTTCACATTTGCGACTGGAAGGTACCCACCATCGATTTTCTTAATGACCGGGGGCTGATGGGTGAAGGTTGTATCCCAATTCGGGAAATTGGCACCTGGGTAGAGTCCGCTGGATTTAAAGGATTTATAGAAGTCGAGATATTTTCAAACTACTATTGGTCAATGGACCAGTCCGAATTTCTGGACCAGATCATTGACGCATATCAAAAGCTGTATTAATCAGAAATTTTATGAATAATCAAGTTAGAACTGAACGGGTAGGTATCATTATGAATGGGGTGACCGGAAGAATGGGAACCCGTCAGCATCTCATTCGATCGATGGTATCCATCATAGAGGAGGGTGGCGTAAAAGTCGGAGAAGATCTGATAATTATACCGGATCCCCTGCTGGTCGGCCGGAATGAGGAAAAATTAAAGGCTCTTTGTGAAGAGCATCATATCGCCAGATATTCAACCTCCCTGGATGAGGCCCTTAAAATACCCGGATATGACGTTTACTTTGATGCTCAGATCACCGGACAAAGGTTCGAAAGTGTTAAGAAAGCGATCGAGGCTGGAAAACATATTTATTGTGAAAAACCCACCGGTACTACCTTACAAGAAGCGATCGATCTCTATTATTTAGCCAGAGATAAAGGAATCAAACATGGGGTTGTCCAGGACAAACTGTGGTTACCCGGGTTGTTAAAAATGCAGGATTTGATTCAGTCTGGTTTTTTTGGAAAGATCCTTTCGATCCGGGGAGAATTTGGATATTGGGTTTTTGAAGGACACACCGTACCTCCCAATCGTCCATCCTGGAATTATCGCAAAGAGGAAGGCGGGGGTATCATCATGGATATGCTTTGTCACTGGAGGTATGTGCTAGACAACATTTTTGGTGAAGTAAAATCCCTGAATTGTCTTGGAGCGACCCATATCAAAGAGCGGATTGATGAAAATGGTAAGGCTTATGTCTGTACAGCTGATGATTCAGCTTATGCCACTTTCGAACTGGCGGGTGATATCGTCGCACATTTCAACTCTTCATGGGATGTCCGGGTGAGGCGGGATGATCTGCTCGTCTTACAGGTAGACGGTACCAGAGGAAGTGCAGTAGCAGGACTCAGGGACTGTTACACTCAGTCATATGAAGAAACTCCGATACCTGTCTGGAATCCTGATATCCCTCAGCCAATCAATTTCTTCGATCAGTGGACGCCCTATAAGGCTGAGGAAACCTATGAAAACGCTTTTAAAATACAATGGAAAATGTTTTTAGAACATCTGATTTGCGATACACCATTCAGGTGGGATCTTCTCGAAGGGGCCAAAGGTGTGCAGTTAGCAGAGTTGGGTTTGGAAAGCTCGGCAAAGAGATGTTGGGTGGATGTACATCCGTTGGATAAAAAATAAGATGAATAAAGTTGCAGTAATAACCGGAGGAACCCGGGGCATTGGCCTGGGGATTGCGCATGCCCTGGCGGCCAAAGGATGGTCTCTTGCCCTCAACGGAATGAGACCGGTGGTCGATGTCCTGGAGGTCTTGCGTGAATTTGCCAGTTATCCGATAGAAGTCATTTACTTTCCGGGCAACATAGGTGATGACAATGATAGATCCCGTTTGGTCAACCACATAGTAGAACATTTCGGTACTGTCCATGCACTCATCAATAATGCCGGGGTTGCCCCCCTGGTAAGAGCGGATCTGCTGGAAACCAGTACCGAAAGTTATGACCGGGTGATGGCAATTAACCTCAAAGGGCCTTTTTTCCTGTCACAGGCTTTTGCCAATCACATGATTGAGGCTAAATCAAGAGATCCGGAGGCGTTTTTTACCATCGTTAATATTTCTTCGATCTCCGCCACGATGGCCTCCGTAAATCGGGGGGAATACTGCCTGTCTAAAGCAGGAATGAGCATGATGACCAAGTTATTTGCGACCCGTTTAGGTGGGTTTGACCTTCCGGTATACGAAGTAAGACCCGGAGTGACCATGACGGATATGACGGGACCAGTCAAGGCCAAATATGATAAGCTCATTGAGGAAGGACTAACTATTCAGAAAAGGTGGGGGTATCCTGAAGATGTGGGCAGATCCGTGGTGTCTTTGCTTGAGGGTGATCTACCTTACTCCACCGGTCAGGTGATTATGGTGGACGGTGGATTGACGATTGAGAGGCTCTGAAAAGTTTACCGATTACCCACAGTTCCTATGGATTTGGAAGGTAAATTCCAGAGAAACTTTTACCTTCAGGCACTGCGAAAATACTGACATGAAAAAATCTCAAATCTGGACGTTAAGTCGACTGGCTGTCCTGGTGATAGTAGTCATCATCTTCACCCCGTTGGTGATACCTTCTGGTAAATCCGATCCCTTCCTCCTGGGAATGCCCTACACACTGTGGATGGGACTTTTAATAAGTTTTGTTCTTTTAGGATTAACAATTATTGGATCCTGGGTCCATCCCGGTCGGGATCACTGAATCTCCAACTCCGATTGAAATGATTAAGACACTCTTTTTTGCCGGTGCTGTATATATATTATTGCTGGTGACCTTCACCCTTCTCACTAAATCAAAGGAAAAGGATAGTAAAACATATTTCCTGGCTGGGGGTAATTTAGGAACATTTTTAGGCCTTTTCACTTTTGCCGCTACGCTGTTCAGCACCTTCACCCTGCTCGGCATGCCTGATTTCTTTCGTACCCACGGTGTAGGAGCCTGGATATTTCTTGCCGTATCCGACATGGTCATGGTTTTTGGGATACTCTGGATTGGCTACTATCTGCGCAAAAAGACCCGAGGTCAGCAGTACCTTGGTATGTCAGGTTTCATGGAAAAATGCTATGAATCGAGATTAGCCGGCATCGTAGCCTTTCTTGGAGCTTTCATTTTTTTAATACCGTACGTTGCGATTCAGATACGCGGAGTTGCCATCTTTTTAAATGAAGCATTTACCGATGGTCCGGCATTATGGGTCTACGCAGTGGGCATGGTTGTCATTATGCTTATCTACAGTGAGATTGGAGGTCTCAAGGCTATTATTTATAGTGATACCTTGCAAGGCATTCTTTTATTGGTTGTGATTTGGGTCATTGGTATTCTTTGCCTGAACAAAATGGGTGGTTTGTCAGCTACTTTTGAGCAGATTCGTGAACAAAATGAAGCCCTGCTCTCCGTACCAGGTCCCAAAGGATTGTTCAATTTTCAATTTCTCTTTAGCTCCATGGTGGCTATTTGCATGATACCTTTTACGCAACCTCAGGTATCCACCCGGCTAATTATTATGAAAAGCGAACGCTCGCTCTTTCGTACTGCCATCGGGCTAGGCACTTTCGCTATACTGGTAATATTACCTACAGTTTTCCTCGGTATGTATGGAGCCCTGAATTATCCCGAAGCCAGTACCTCAGAATTTCTCGGACGAACCCTTATACACGATCATCCCGGCTTTTTAGGAGCATTTGTCATTATCGGACTGGTCGCAGCCGCTATTTCTACCGCTGATTCACAGATATTTGCACTGGGTGGCGAAACCCGGTCTCTCTTACGTGGTGAAGATAAAAGTATGGTAGCAAGAGCAAGAATCGCTATTTTGGTGTTCGCCGCTTTGTCTCTGATCTTCGCCCTATTAAGCAGCGATGAACTTGTCCTGCTTGCCCGGGCCAGTTTCGCCGGTACTGCATTGCTGGCTCCCATGATTTTTACCGGGATCTTTTACGATCGTTCCCGATTTCTGGTGAGCTTACCCTGGTTAACGATGGGAGCAATTATTTTTAGTATTCTGAGTCAACTCCATCTCATGGCAGAAACCGTGGCAGGAATAAGGGTAGATCTGTTTTTATTAGGTGTGCTGACAATTTACGCTTTAGTGATCATCCAAATCGATAAGTCCCGGACAAAGGATCAATCGGAAACTTCCATTTCATAAAAATTGTGACTTATCACTTTTGGGTTGGCCTAGAAGTTAGCTTCGGTAAGACGATTTCAAAGTGTCGGGGGATCCCTGTGGCTGGAAAGTCTGACATAGATTTTGCTCCTACGGAGCACTATCAATTGTGACGGTGTTCCAAATTTTACGGACATTTGATTACAGTTACTATGAAAGGAAAAAATAGCCCCTATTTAACAATGGGTGGTATGAACAGCAAACAGCCAAATTTCTTTCAAAAGTTTTGCAATATATTCGTAGCGGACTATTGTATATTTTGGTAGTCTAGATCTTTTCGATGATTGCTCTACTGACTTACAGATAAAATTTAAGGCAATATCTTTATGGACCGACCACATGGATCGAAAGTAATTTTTATAATTGGTTTGATCCTGGATATAATGAAAAGATCAATTATATAGGTGCAGGCTTGCCTCGTACTTATCCGGGTCTCTCCTTTAACGAAAATGTCTCAAATTGTTTGCCATGATAACCATTGATGATCTATTCGATTACTATTCATCAAATCCAGCACAAGATGTTATTCCGAATCATCCCATATTTCTCGACTATCGTTCGCAGAACAATGGTGTGATCGATTCCTACAATGAGGAAATGAGACTTATACAAATGATCGAAAGCCGCGAAGAAAAATGGTTTGTACCCCATTTTGTCAGTATATTATCAAAAATACCAGATTCTCTAGTTGACCCATTACTGCACCTTAGCATTGAAATGAAGATGGTGGATATGCCTAATTTTTATGAATTCAGACACGCCTTGGTGAATCTAATCGGATTTATATACATTGAAGAATTTCTTCAAAGGGTTTTTGTCAGTATAAAAACTGTTTTAGTAAGAGAAACTATAATTAGGCTCTTTGATGAATTTGAGCCATTATACCCATTAAGTTATATGATCTTACCGGGAGGTTATATTCGAGTAGATGGACTTGAAACATGGTTTTGGAATGGCACTTGTCTGGAAAGGAACTATGACGATAATAGGAAACATATTGTTTCCTATTTAGAAAAAATTACCCCACTATTGCATTATCGAATGAAGCTGTTACTGGAGGTATTTCTAGAACCAAAGGAAAAACGAGGTCCACTTCGAATGATTATTGTTCACCAATTGCCAGGAAACTTATTATATTATCCTCCCCAACTTCAATCACTAGCGAGAGAGATGTTAACTGAATACGAAAAAGACAATATGATCTTTGGAATTAAGTTTCGAGACATGACATATGGAAAAGTGTGATGCATCTGCTTTCTTTCTAGTTCATTTGGCTCAACCGTAATCCGTAATATTATTTCAGACTATTATTACATCGAAAAATTTCAATAGTTAAATGTTGACATAGGTAAGATATTTGAACATTGCAGAGATTTCTCAATGCGTAAGCGGTTAGTTCTAAGCGTTTCCATCACGGATTTGATGATTCGCGGGGATTTTAAGCATTCATGAACTGATATTTTCAGTTGGTAGCAGCTCGTGCTTTTATGGATATGGTTCTTTTAGGCCAGGTAGAGCTGCACTCTGGAAATTACTCATTGGATTTCGGTATTGAGTTCGTTGCTGTCTCAAGAACGCATGATATAAAAATTTAATGTGATAAGTAGTAGCCGTACAGAACTGAACCTGATCTTTTCTACACATTACGACATGGTCTATATGAGTTCATAGCACTCGAACGTGAATGACAAAGTAGATGCGGTCTGGAATGATGCAACCTACCTTATTTCCAGAAAGACCGAGATGGTTTATGTTAATCTTACATACCCTGGATTTATGTAGAGGTTACGATCAGGAGCTGAACAGCATCGTGGACATCCGGAGCTTTAAGAGTGTCCATTGACTGGAGCCCTACTGGAGGAGATCGAGTTGGGGAAACTGCTGAATTAGTTGTCTGGGGGACAGATAGGATACTGGGAGAGCTGATCATCAATCCAATGGTGGCTTGTTTTGACACAGATCTATGGGGGTGATACATAGGTCTCCCCTTCATGTCCCACAAACCGGGCATTGGGATGCGATGGGTTTATTAAATCACCTCCTGTTCCTGACACGATAGACCATGCCAACAGCACCTAAGTAAACATGGGGCACAATCCGTTAGCGAGACATTTCGTACTTTGGTTCAAACTATTTCCGAGCCGACAGAGATTGGGATTTAAGCCCCACGTTTCTTAGCTGCAAAACGTTGCAAATAATATAAAATGAATCTCGACACTATAAAAATATCAAAGTTAGTAAACAAGTCAACTTCTAAACAAAAAGAAGATTGCTACACCTTATGCTGGATTCAAAATGAGGTGGAAGCCATTGAAATCAATAATAGACAGTACCCAAATGTAACGAACTCGATCTTTTTCTTGTATCCCGAATTGCAATGGAAAATTCAGAAGAAGGATACTTCGATATCATCAGGATATGTTCTCTACTTACCAAAATCCGTTATGGATAATCCTACATTCAAACATCTTCATATAACGGATGTACGCTTTTTCAGCAACAATGAAATACCCAAAATAAACCTCGCTCCCGGAATTGAAAAAAGAATTCAATCCATCCTCGAAATGCTTGATGAACTCATCAGTACTAACCTAAATCATAAGGAGGATGCTATCCTTGCCCTTCTGAAAACATTTTTCGTCTATTGTGATGGTAAATGTAATATAAAATCGACCATTACTGATAATAATTCAAAATCAGCTTTGGTCTATAATTTCAAAAAAATCATTGACAAACGGATTTCTGAATGCCACCGGGTGAGCGAGTACGCTTTTTTGCTACACATTTCGAATAAATACTTGAACGAATGTGTGAATGAGGTTCTTGGGGTAAACGCCAAAAGCCTCATAGACGAGCAATTGGTGATGCGTTCACGGCACGAGTTGAAATTTACCGACAAGTCCATCAAAGAAATTGCTTTTGGACTTGGATTTTCATCCCCCGACTACTTCAGTTCGTTTTGTAAAAAGCATCTCGGCTACCCTCCTTCCGAATTCCGAAGATTATAAATTCCCAAATTCTAAGGTTTTACCGTAAAAATCACATGCTCCGCCAGCAATGACCGATTTACCTTTGTTTCAAAAGGTAAAAAATGAAAAAATCAGTTGTTGTAGGAGCTACCGGCACTATTGGAAGTGCTGCTGTCCAGTTGCTAAAAGAAAACGGACATCATGTTCAATCTGTTTCCCGAACAGGTGAGCACAAAATGGATATAGAAAACCCTGAATCCATCAAACAATTCTTCTCTAAACTTGACGCTTCGGACATCATTATCTGCACAGCTGGAAATGCCAGTTTTGGAGCATTATCCAAGCTAACGGATGAGCAAATAAACCTCGGATTAACCAGTAAGCTACTGGGGCAGGTAAACATTTGCCGTAGCGGACTATCTGCTTTAAAACCTAATGGAACTATTATCCTTACAGGAGGAATACTTGCCCATCATCCCTGGCCTGAAACCTCCAACATTGCAATGGTAAACGCTGCCCTTGAGGGTTTCATTAAAGCACTTGCGCTGGAACTGACCGAAGGACGCAGGATACTGGTTGTACACCCACCTTTGGTAAAGGAAACAGCCCGAGCGATGGGAATGGATGATACTCAGTCACCAACAGCAATGGAAGTTGCCCAAGCCTACCTGGAAGGATTGGAAAATAATGAAAACGGAGTAGCTGTTTACGTGAAAAACGGAATCGCCTAAAAATTTATTCAACAATAAAACAAAGAAAATGGACAGAAAAACATTTATCAAAAACGCAGGCATTGGAATGGGGCTGACATTTATTCCACCAATAGCCCAAAGCCAAATGACTTCACCTGAAAACAAACAAGTACTTAAGTTGGAACCAAAAATCATCAGGGACAAAGAAGGAAAAGTTCTCAACGTAATTGGCGATATACAAACACATAAATTGGTAGGTAGCGATACTGATAATCAAATTGTTGAATGGGTAGATAATGTAGAACCCGGCGTTGGAATCCCTCCACATATTCACACCAGGGAAGACGAAATATTTAGGGTCCTTAAAGGGCAAATTGAAATAATGGTTGATGGAGAAGCGACCGTTCTAGAAGCGGGAGATATTGCCTTTGCCCCAAAAAACATCCCTCATTCCTGGAAAGTGGTGGGAACTGAAAAAGCCCAAATGATTACCAGTGCTTTCCCCGCAGGCATAGAAAAAATGTTTAAAAAACTGGCAGACCTGCCTCCCGGACCACCCGACTTTGAAAAGGTTGCCAAAATATGTGGAAATCACGGAATTTCTTTTGTATAAAACTTTAAATTATGAAAAAAGGAATATTAATCAGAACAGGGATCATCGCATTCGTTTCGTTGACAATTTCGTTTACATCTTGTAACAAGGATGGAGAAACTCCTGTTGATGAAGTGGCACTAATGATAGACCAGGTACGTGCAACCACCCAAGGCTACGAAACACATAGTGATGGCATAGATGCGGGTTGGGATACTGACCTTTCAGGTTGTGTGGAACATCCTACCGAAGGTGGAATGGGACATCACTTTGCACGTTTGGAATATTTTGACGGCAGGATACACCATCTTGAACCGCAAATTTTACTTTACGCCCCTGATACCAATGGGAATATGGAATATGTTGCAGTGGAATATGTAATACCTTTTGACATTCTACCCGAAGACTCCGCGCCACCTGTACTTTTTGGTATGGAGTACCATAAAAATTTTCAACAGGAAATATGGGCACTTCACGTTTGG
>JBGTCB010000304.1:0-5132 GCA_041748995.1 Saprospiraceae bacterium
ATAAGTCAGGGATTTATCGTTACAGGAACGGTCATTTCTGAAGACGATAAACAGCCTTTGATTGGAGTCAATGTGCTGGTAAAGGGAACCCTGAGAGGTACGGTGACCGGTCTCGATGGAGATTTTACGC
Organism: Saprospiraceae bacterium; assembly: GCA_041748995.1. GTDB lineage: Bacteria > Bacteroidota > Bacteroidia > Chitinophagales > Saprospiraceae > JABDMH01. The sequence continues at coordinate 131 of JBGTCB010000304.1, forward strand.
TTGAGACCGTGGCGAATGATACCTTGATCTTTAGTTATATTGGATATCAGGAAAAGGTCATTCCAATTGATTCAAGAACGGTTTTTGAAGTTGCGCTATCGTCAGATGTTCAGATGATCGATGATGTGGTGGTTATTGGGTATCGCAAAGAGATCAAAAGTCACATTTCCAGTGCCATTGCTTCGATCAAATCTGAAGATATTGAACGTCTGCCCGTGCTTGGTCTTGATCAGGCGCTGCAAGGACAAGTATCAGGTTTGCAGGTGACTCAGGCAACCGGAGCTCCCGGCGATGACATTGCGGTTCGCATAAGGGGAGCTGGCACCCTTGGCAATAATAACCCACTTTACGTAGTAGATGGAGTACCAACAACGGGCTCGATCAATATGTTTTCAACCTCTGATATCGAGTCAATTGAAGTCTTAAAAGATGGCGCCTCGGCCTCTATTTACGGAGCCAGGGCAGCAAACGGTGTGATTTTAATTACAACAAAAAAAGGCACCCAAGGTGCTGCACAAATAGGATTACAGTCCTATTATGGTATTCAGGAAGCAAATCGCCTCCCGGAATTGCTTAATGCTTCGGAATTCCTCACCATTAGAAATGAGGCTATCACCAATGCCAACACTCTGCGTGATCCTATTCGGCAAGTTCCTGTATATAATCCCTCAATTTTAAATAATCTCCCTGATGTGGATTGGCTCAGTCAGGTTTTTTCCCCCGCAGCTACCCACAAACATGTGCTCACTGCCTCTGCAGGAGGTGACAACGGTCAGTTTTATATCATGGGTGAGTATTTTAATCAGGACGGAGTCTTTAAAGGACAACAATTCGATAAATATCAGGTCAGATTCAATGGAGAAATCCACAATAAATTCATTAAAATCGGGAATAATCTATCGATATCATTTGCAGACCAGGCGGTGATCGGGAGTTCTGGTGATGGCGCCGGACCTGGTAACGAATTGAGCGGCATTCGGTATGCTTTAATTGCTGCACCCGTTTTTCCCGTCTACGATGAGCAAGGCAATTTAGTCCCCACTTCCGCTAATCTCGGTGATCCGGTATTATATGGAGACGGCAATGCAAACCCATTAGCTTTCATTAACGCCACCCACTGGAATATACAACGCTATCGGATATTTGGAAATGTCTTTGCTGAATTAAATATTCTGAAAGACCTGACATTTAAAACCAATTTGGGTATTGATCTGCTATTTCGCAAGGAAAGTATTTTCAAAGAGCGACTTTCAGCGGCGATCTATGATCCCACTTCTTTATCGGAGGGTACTGCGACGGACCGCAATCTGGTTTGGAATAATACCCTCGACTATTCGCATGTTTTTGGAGCTCACCGGGTTACTGCTTTGCTGGGTACTGAAGTTATTCAAAACAGAACTGATTACCTGGGTGCTTCTGCAAGAAATCTATTTAATACAGTCCCAAATTTCAGATTTATTGACAATGGTCTTAATCAGACTTTGGGAGACATCAGCGCTTCTGGGATTTCATCGGAATGGGGATTGCTTTCTTACTTTGGGCAACTGGGCTACAGCTATAAAAATAAATATATTTTAAATACGGGATTAAGAAGGGATGGATCTTCCCGATTCGGGACACAAAACCGCTATGGTTACTTCCCTTCAGTATCCGTGGCCTGGAATATATCAAGTGAATCTTTTTTTAATGTGCCGATTATTTCACACCTGAAATTAAGAGCCAGTTATGGACAACTGGGAAATCAGGAAATCGGATTATACCCGTTTAGTTCGCTGGTTCAGACCGGAGCATTTGTCTACCCGGATGGGAACGGAGGGATCGTCACCGGAGCAACGGTGTTGGAGACCGGCAATGATAAAATAAAGTGGGAAACCACAACGCAAACCGATTTGGGTATCGAAATCAGTTTTCTTGAGGATAAAATTTCCATTGTTGCAGATTACTACGTCAAGAAAACCACCGATGTTTTGGTACGAGTGCCTTTACCGCAGACTGCCGGGGCTGTAAATCCGCCCTTTGTCAATGCCGGAGAAGTAGAAAACCGGGGCCTGGAATTCAGTCTCAACTGGCGTCAAACCAAAAGGAATTTGCATTATGAAATCGGAGGCAATATTTCGACGGTTAGAAATGAAGTGACCGCTTTAGCTGAAAGTGAACCTATTTTAGGTGGATTTGGTCTTTCCGATGGTCCTATCACTAAAACGGAGCCGGGATATCCTCTTGGATCATTCTTTCTCTATCAGTCAGAAGGAATTTTTCAGTCGCAAACTGAGATTAATGAAAGTGCATTTCAAACCGAGGATACCCGGCCCGGAGATATAAAATTTCGTGACCTGAACGGTGATAATATCATCGATGATAAAGATCGATCTCACGTGGGTAGTCCTTTTCCTGATTTTATTTATGGATTATCCGCCAATTTCAACTATAAAAATTTTGATCTGGCGTTATTTTTTCAGGGTGTTTATGGTAATGATATCTATTTCCTCTACGGTAATTTTGCTTATGAAGCTCAGTCACGTGGATTTAATTCCTACCGCGAAATTTTAAATAGATGGACACCTGAAAATACGGATACCGATATTCCGAAAGTAAGCCTGGACGACCGTAATGGAAACAGGAGAATATCCACCCGGTTTTTGGAGGATGGATCATATCTGCGTTTAAAAAACATTACTCTTGGGTATGATCTGGGTGCTCTGATTAAATCTTCCACCATTCGGAATCTTCGTGTTTATGCGACCGCTCAGAATGCTTTCACCTGGACAAAATACCCGGGTTTAGACCCGGAGATCCAGGCAAACACCAATGATACCAGGGGGTTTAATGTAAGTTCGGATCTGGCCGTGGGTATTGACTGGGGTTCTGTACCCGCACCCCGGACCTTCATTTTTGGAGTAAATGTAAGTTTCTGAATTATGAGTTTAATTTTTTTAAAATACAATTCCTTTTGGTGCCTGATATGCGGCCTGTTTTTGATTTTGAGTTGCGATAAAGCGCTTGATAAAGAACCATTGGGTCGATTGGACGCAGGGTCTTTTTTTAAAACAGCTGACGATGCCATTCAGGTTCTAAATGCATGCTACGCTCCTCTCTTAATCAATAATAATAACAATAATTTCTATTGGGTATTTGGCACCGTTGCATCGGATAATGCTATCACTGGTGGAGATGGCTCCCGACCGGGTATTTTGGAAATCGATTTTTTCCGACATACTCCCCGAACCCAGGAGCTCAATGATTTTTGGAGATTATGCTACGCCGGAATTGTGCAATGTAATTTAGTCATTGATAAAACTCCACTGATTCAGGCTAATGAGGATCTCAAAAATAGGATTTTAGGGGAAGCTTTATTTCTTAGGGCCTGGTATCATTTTAATCTGACCCAGGTTTTTGGAGATATACCATTGATAAACCGGATTATTCCACCTGCTGAGATTCGAACACCCCGTAGCCCGGTTAGTGAAGTCTATCTTCAAATCGTTGCTGATTGTGAGGAGGCATCTACACTTCTCCCCGTATCGCATCCGGTCTCCGAGATCTTTCGTGCCTCCCGCGGGGCCGCGCTGGGCTTAATGGCAAAAACCCACCTTTATCAGAAGGACTGGGAGAAGGTCCTGTCTGCAATAAACCAGATAAAGGCATTGGGCATTTATGGATTAATGCCCGACTACCTCGATAATTTCCGGAGAAATACGCAAAACAATGCAGAATCGGTTTGGGAAATTCAACATGAAAATCTTGAATTGGGTGTAGGAAATAGCATCAATCAGTGGTGGGCAACGAAAAAATTGCCGGATGGTTACGGTTATGCAGAACCTACGCAGGAATTTGTCGATGCTTTTGAGGCCGGAGATCCCCGTCTTGCCTTTACAGTATTCAGCCGGAACGATGATTATTTTGGCAACCGGTACCTGGCTTCATTTTCATCAACCGGGTACAGTCCAAGGAAATACCTGCAACCCGTAGAGGATGTATCTCAAAAGGCGGATGGAAGTATCAACTACACAGCCATAAGGTATGCTGAAGTTTTGTTGTGGGAGGCAGAGGCTCTTGCTGAATTAGGAAGGATAGCAGATGCCCTGGTATCACTTGAGCAAGTGCGGGCAAGGGCCAGAGCACAATCAGTTGACCCCGAAAGTACACTTCCTGTGATCAGCACCAGTAGTCAGTCTGAATTGATTCAGTTGATACGACAGGAGCGCAGAGTTGAATTGGGTTTTGAAATGCATCGATTTTTTGATTTGGTGCGATGGGGTATAGCAGATCAAGTTTTGGAGGGATTTGTCAAAGGCAAGCATGAGGTGTTTCCAATTCCTCAAACCGAAATAGATTTAAATCCGATGCTGACTCAAAATCCGGGCTATTAAAATATTATTTTAAATATTGATGAAAACCGCGATTAAAATTATTACACTACTCATTACCCTATCGCAAAGTGATATGGTCATTGGTCAGGTAGAGCAGGTAATAATCGATCGGATATCCGCCATGCCGAATCAACCGCATCCGTATAATTTGAGAGATTGGAAAGTGGTTGCTCAGCAATATGATTCGTTTGTATATGACTTAAATAAAACGGGTGAATTCTTACCCCTGATTTTTCTGAAAGAGCAGGGCACGAATTATCCCGAAAATCCATCATTGGGATTAAATACCTATGTTGGAAGTTTCAATCAGTCTGCGGGAGAAGCCATCAATATATTACCATCTCTTGTCAGTGCCACTCTGGTAGGCATTGACAAAAGTTCTCAGGATGGTCATAATTGGATATTATATAGTCAGGATTTTTTCAATCATAAGAATGGTGAAAATATCTATTTAAATAATGTCGGCGCCCGAAGTGGAAACGACTGGTGGTATGATATGATGCCCAATGTCTTTTTTTATCAACTATATGATTTATATGGAGACGTTGGTCAGGCAGAATTTCAATTCGGTAGTGTAGCAGACCGGATGTGGGGAGCCGTCAAACAAATGGGCGGAAGTGACACACCCTGGC
>JBGTCB010000305.1:0-3528 GCA_041748995.1 Saprospiraceae bacterium
GCCTTAAAAGTAGCAGAGAAATGCATGGAGGCTGCCCGACCTCTCTCTAAAAATGGATATAAGGTACCGCTCTTTAAATCGATCATTCAGCGTGCCTTGCTTGAACTGGTCTGATTATGCCGGTAAGTACGATTGACTATAAACTGTGTAAAAATTTACGGGCCCGGAATCCCTATGGGATGTCGGAAGGTGGTGAAAATCCCTGGTACTTACTCGATGATGCCAACACGATTTTTTGGTGCATACGGGGCTCCGGAGGCACCGGGCCGGATAATGGTCTGGTCCATTCCGGGAGCTGTCAATCTGGTCGACGTTGTTTTTCAGATCCGGAGGATTAGCCCCAGTATCTATACCCCTGGGATTTGCATACATTGAGATTTGTTGGTCACCAAGCCGGAGGATGCAGATCCTCCTCTATCTAATTCCGGATATCTGGTTGATCCGATGAACCTGCTTCTTTAACACGGGACTTCAACCAAGCCGGAGGATGTAGATCCTCCTCTCTCTATTCTGAATATCTGGTTGATCCGATATACTTGCCTACGAAGAATTCACGATCATCCAAACGTCCATTCTAAAAAAAATTAGATCTATTTTTACCGCAGGGTATACGACAAATGAAAAGAATGGAAAAAATACGCTGCACCTGGGCCGGAAGCAATGAACCTTATATCAGTTATCATGATCAGGAGTGGGGAAAACCCCTTCATGATGATCGACGATTGTTTGAAATGATCAACCTCGAAGGAGCTCAGGCCGGATTAAGCTGGATTACCATTCTTAAAAAACGAGACAATTACCGCCAGGCTTTTGATCATTTTGATCCGGAAAAAATAGCCCGTTATAATGCAAAGAAAATTGAAACGTTATTGCAAAATGAAGGTATTGTACGAAATAAATTAAAAATTAATTCGGTGGTAGGTAATGCTCAGGCATATTTAAAACTGCTGGAAACAAATCAGACCTTTGACGAATACCTCTGGCAATTCGTAGAAGGTAAACCGATTATTAATCGGTGGAAGTCACTTAAAGAAGTACCTGCATCTACCAGGGAAAGTGATGCTATGAGTAAGGACCTTAAAAAGAAAGGATTTAAATTTGTGGGGAGTACTATTTGTTATGCTTTTATGCAGGCGGTGGGTATGGTGAATGACCACACGATGGACTGTTTTCGGTGGAAGGAATGCCAGTAAAATGGTGAATGAATGCAGGAAGATTATTCGAAGTTGATTTAGTGGAACAACGATCCTTTAATTTCTGTTAACAAGCAAAACAGGTCTATTATACGCGGAACACGAGCTCCGGGGAATCTCTTACCATGCTAAAAATCCGGACCCTGGAGAATATTTCGTATCTTTTAAGAAATACATTCACATCTTTAAGATTATGAAATTGACATCATTTTATACAATTATAGCTTTGGCACTGCTTGCATCTGCCAATTCCCTGACTGCTCAGGCTCTCACCGACTGGACTTTCCGGTCTCAACGACCCGCTATCGAACCGAAACACTGGATCGAAACCGAATTTCGCTATCAGGATAAGAATACATTGGCGATCGCCGGCGAAAAAGACGGTCACGATAATGGTAGTTGGGTGCAACGGCACGGCGTCAGGGGAGGATCTTTTATGGAGTTTACCACTCCATATTTTATGCGGGACGTCAACGAACCCCACCGGTCTGTAATTACCACCATTATCTGGTTGGATAGCCTGGGTAAGCAAATCGGACCCAAGGAATTTCCCGCTTTTCGTGGTGAGCAGGAAGATGGCTGGTCACTATTTCAACAGGTCTATCAGATACCGGATAAAGCAACCACACTGGAGACCGAGCTAACGTATCGCTGGGATGCTGATGGTAAAGTCTTCTTTGCTCCTCCACAGTATCGCGAAGTAGAGAAAATACCCACAAAAATGGTGAAACTGGCGGCTGTTCATCATAAACCTAAAGGGTCAACCACACAGAAAAATCTGGATATTTTTGGTGACTTTGCCCGAAAAGCCGGAGAAAAGGGAGCGGATATCGTCTGTCTGCCTGAAGGAATGACCCTGGTTGGAACCGGTAAAAATTATGTCGAAGCGTCAGAGACGGTTCCCGGCCCGACAAGTGAATATCTGGGTAAAATCGCGAAAGAACAAGAGATGTACATTGTGGCCGGTATTTTGGAAAAAGAAGGAGATATCGTCTATAATACGGCCATTCTGCTGGATCGGAGGGGGGAGCTGGCTGGCAAATACCGAAAGGTTTGTCTGCCCCGGGAAGAGATTGAAGGAGGGGTAAGTCCCGGGTATTCTTTCCCTGTTTTCGATACAGACTTCGGTAAAATTGGTATCATGATATGCTGGGATGTGAGTTTTCCTGAACCAGCCCGGCAATTAGCCCTGCAGGGAGCGGATATTATATTGCTTCCTATCTGGGGTGGCAATATAGATCTCGCCAAAGCACGTGCGATCGAAAACCAAATTTACCTGGTCTCCTCAACCTATGATATGAAAACCGGTATTTTTGATCTCGAAGGTGATCTCATAGGTGAAGCCACCGATGAAGATCCTGTTGTTGTCGTGGAAGTCGATCTCAATCAACAGAAACTATGGCCGTGGTTAGGTGAATTCAAAAACCGGATTACGCAGGAGATGCCAGGTAAAAAAGCGCTGGAAGAAAAAACTGCTGACCGGCCCCCTGCCTCGGTTAACCGGTAATCATCGATTTAGAAACCGGTGATAGACAGTGTATCTAAGTAAATGTGATCAGATTTCTTTTATAGATTGATTTACCATTTACCTGCAATCCTTTTGTCATCTTTTACTTGTGATCCGTCAATGCTGACTTTACAAACCCTCTGCCAGTTAAAGATTCGAAAAATGCTATTAGGGACCGGGTCTCTGCAGCACTTAATTCAAAGGGTTTGATTTTTTCGCTTTGTAAAATCGTTGGGTTTTTACCGGCTTTTTCATAGTGGTTAATGACTTCTTCCAGAGTGGAAACACTACCGTCGTGCATGTAAGGACCGGTTAGGGTTACATTGCGCAGGCTGGGAACCCGGAATTTTCCGTTGTCGGTTGTGTCAAGGGTAATCATGGCTCTGCCGCGATCTTTGTAATGGGTGTAGAGGCCATTATTTTCAAAGTTATTATTGGTAAAATTAAATCCGGAATGGCAGGCTGTGCAATTTAACCTTTCACTTTCAAAGAGCTTTTTTCCCAGAAGGGCTTCTGCATTTAAAGCTGTACTATCTCCCTGCATATAACGGTCATAATCACTATCTCCCGAATAAAGAGTACGCACAAAAGTAGCCAGTGCCCGGGTGATCACAAAAGGATTAGGAGGTTGTTGGTAGGCTTTTCTTGCGAGGTTTACATATTCCGGATCCTTGTTTAGCCGGTCTGCTAGTTCCAGCATGGAAATACCCATTTCATTCTCATCCTCGATGGGTACCAGGGCCTGCAGATCCAGATTTTTCACTCCTCCGTCTTTATTCACCTGGCCCAGGTATGCAGCATTTAAAATACTGGGTGAATTTCTTTGAC
>JBGTCB010000306.1:0-2067 GCA_041748995.1 Saprospiraceae bacterium
TTCCGTACAGGAAGGAAATCCACTGGTAATTCTCGTATAGGAAGATTGACCGTCAGATCCCGTGTGACCCAAAAAATCATTGTTTTGCATATCATTGGCATGCGATTGAGCAATCACGGAAAGGTCTTCTTCACAACCCTCAAAGGGTAGACCGAGAGCGGTACCGAAACCAGGATAATACACGTTATGGCGGGCAACTCTTGCGGCATTAACTAATATGAGAGCCTGTTCTTTAAAGTCGAGGTTAAGAAAATCAGAAGGTAGGTCGAGATTACCGAGGGCGCCATTGGTTAAACCCAGCTCAGCTTCTTCGTGCCGCCGGCCAGCGTTAAACTGAGCCTCGATTGAAGCAACGGTACTGCTTTCCCACCAATCGTCCCAGGTTAAACCAGTACTCAGGTTGGGAGGAGTCATAGCCTGAAGGTTTTCACCAAACAGGCATAGCAGTATCATCAGAATCCATGGGATTCTTTCTTTGTAAAAATGTCTCATTGATTCAATTTCTCGTGGTGGGGTTTCATTTCACCAAGGGAAACGACAATCAAATCAAACTTCTAAAATGATTCGAAAGGCCGTAACGCAAACGCAACGCAAAATATTAAAAAATATAATATATACACTATCCTCTTTCATTCCTGAAAGCAAATTTCAGGCCGAAATGCTGATTATCAAATCTTTAGGTGGACAAAATAATCTTTAAATTTGATTTATTACCTGTTAAATATTTGAAACATAATTATTACATGATAATATTCGCCCTGCTGTATCAAATCAATGCTCGTATCCTGTCAAAGCAGCCTGATCTCGAAGACTATGACTTAGCAAGCAGTCGATTGGCTGGTACTCAGGGTTTTAGATTAGGGTTTTGTCGTGAAAGGCAGAAGTGCAATAAAGACGGGCCTGGCCCTGATGCGAATGCCGTCAGGGTGCTCCAGAGGTTTTGAGGGCATGAATGAGCGATTTGCCTCTAAGGCACAACGAAGATCTGGTAGATCTTCGAGCGAATGAACCGCTCGCGGATGGGAAAGCATGGTCACCATCATGGCGAGCATCAAAAATCGATGATGTGCCCGTCTTTGCAGCAATTCTGCCTTGTAATAGAAAGTCTAATGCATAATCCCGGATAAAACTCATTTATTCCGGAGTTGCACAATCTCGAATATTCTGAAAGCTCTCCTAACCGGTCACGAACTGGGGAAATCTCCCTTGTCTTATAGACCATTCATAGTATCGGTCGGGTGGATTACGAAAGGTTTGATTACTTGAGCTGAGGTGCTGGTAGAGGTTTTGCCAGGAGGCTGTTTTGACATACTAAGGTTGATGGAGAATTCTAATCGATTTGAAAATCGAGATAATAAAAATGTAACTCAGAACGGACTTCTTTTTTATCACTAATCTCCTCATCAAAAAGGCGATTTAAATTATTTCCCGCCAGATCTTCCAGTCGGGATTCAATTCTGATTTTGTATTGACCGGGAGCCCAATGATTGTCTGGTATAAAACACCATATCTGTTCATTATTTTTCAGAAGTACCTGACCGGATATTTCACGATCACCAATCACTATTATGCATTCTCTGGCCAGGATGTAATCTATCGCTTCGCCAAAATTGATAATTAACGGTTCTTCACTACCGGCCCTGGGTGCATTTATATCCCATTTTGCCGGATTGGGTTTTTTTCGATCAGCATCGGTTGCCACCAGTCTTTTTTCAAAAGAATGGACCAACTGATTTCCATTTTGATCCTTCCATGCCGACGAAATAAGAATCTGATATACCTGATTTTTCCTCAATGGTGACCCAAGCCACCGATGCGGACCAAGATCTCTTTTTATTCTTCCAGGATCCAGCCAAAGCGTGAGAAGATCGTGCCTTTCGTTCCACAATTCCGGTTGCAGGGGGAGAAAAACTTTTTCAATGGTATCGCCCTGATTGTTGACCACAGTGACAAATCCTTCGGATAGTTGCTCACCCATGGGCTGGGAAAACCTAAGGTAGATTTTGAGCAGATTCTCCGGAACCGTATCCAGGCTGGGGTAGATGTTGATAATTTCAGTTTTTGGAA
>JBGTCB010000307.1:0-4603 GCA_041748995.1 Saprospiraceae bacterium
GCGTTCGATTCTCAAAGATTGTTGAATTGTTAAATGAAGGAAAATATCCCGATGCATATGTCCAATTGCAATTTGAAAGCATGGAATCAACTGCCAATGATACCTTGAATTTTCTGAAGGCTTATTGTCTTTTGGAGATGAAAGAAGGGTCCGAAGCCCTTATGCAATTTGCTGAAGTAAGTTCTGGTAGCCCTTGGCAAGAAAAAATTGAATGGTACCGGGTACTCGCCTACCTGCTGGTGGGAGATTTGGAGGATGCCAGAAAGGGGCTGGAGGCTATTATTCATCAGGAAGACCATGATTTTAAGAGTGAAGCCTTACAGATGAAGATATCACTGAGATGATGAGAATGATAAGCTGGCATCATTGAATAATCTTATGAATGATTGAGTTGTAGGGCATGTTAAATGACAACCCAACCGACATCGACAAACATTGACAAAATGAATAAATTGAAGTTCTCAAAAGACGAAGGTTCCGACTTTTACAGGGAACTGACGAAAGAATTGAACATAGATTTAAAGAGCAGTTCTTCGTTGGAAGTTTAGTGGTAAAACCGTTTTTTGCGGGATACAGTTCGGTGGGAAGCCTGGGGTGAATTTACCCTGTCTGACCTGATGAAAATCTACGATCAGAATGTGGACTTAAAGATATTTAACAGACTGACAAATGAAACATATAAGAAATTTGAGTTTGATTGACCAGGTTCTACAAAATTCCAGGAATGAATTGCAGTCTTTTTACTACCAGTTGTCAAATCAATTCAGCAAGCCAACTTTCGGAAGGATCCAAGAGCACGATATCGAGTCAAAGGTAGACTCCATAAAAAAAGTATTGGTGCAAAACGTCGCGGGCTACAAGCCTCTTATTCGGGAGGTGAGTTGGAGCGAGGTTCAGCATTCATTGATGCCGGTTGATATTGCAATTGAGTTTGTGCATTTTAACTACCATTAGAAAATCATGAAGATGGCATTCTCACGGCCTATGAAGTAAGTCAGATGGATTTGTCAAATATCGATTTGGTAGTGCTCTCTGCCTGTAAAACCGGACTGGGTGATATCAAAGGAAATGAAGGTGTATATGGCCTGCAACGCAAAATTGCCGGTGCAAAGAATATATTAATGAGCCTTTGGCAGGTGCCCGATTTTGCGACTCAATAATTAATGACGCTTTTTTATACCAACTGGATAAAAGAAAAGAAGGATTTACCAGAAGCTTTTTGGAAGGCCCCAGGCAAACGTTCGTGCTAAAAGACCAGATCCTTTTTATTGGGCAGGATTGTCTTGGTGGAATAGAAGGATCAATAATGGATTAAAATGTAGTGACAAAAATAAATTGAACTATGAAATTCAGGAGTCTGATTCTGCTTCTTTTTTTATCGTTTTCGGCTAAAGGTCAAGTCCTTGATACGACTAGAGTTCTAGATACGACAGGACTTCAGGCCCGAGTTGATAGCCTTCTTGCTCTTTCAAGTTCTCTTGCGGATTCGTCGAATTTTGATCAGGCGTTGGAATTTGTTGGAAAAGCCCAAGTCGAATCCCTAAAATACACTGGTAAAGAGTCGGTTTCGTATGCCACAATTTGTTATTACTATGGAGCCATTTATGCGGCTCAGGGTGATTATGTCAGGGGAGAACAATATCTGCAAGAATCTATTTTTATTCATAGAAAATTACCAAGGGTTGGGCATCCTCAATATGCAAGGGCAATGGGGAGACTTGGTGCCTTATATACCTGGAATACCAATCAGTGGTTGGAGGCGGAAGCCTTGTTGGCCGAGGCCATTGAAATCTTTGAAGAAGTAGCTGATAGCTCATTCATTGAGGATTTACTGTCAGCTCAAAGATCGTTAATGTTTGTTTGGTACAATTTGGGAAAATATGACGAAGCGGAATCTCTTCTTTTAGAAACGTTAGATTTTTATGAACAAAGAAACGAAAAAGAATCAATTGGGTATGCATTAGCCCTTTCCTATCTGGGCACACTGAATCTTCACTTATGTGCTTTCCAAAAAGCAGAGATATTCTATCAAGAATGCTATAAAATCGCAGAGAAAATAGTACCAAATGAAGAATTCAACTTCATAAGAAGAGCTTCGATTGGCAATTTAGCCAGGTTATACATACATATGGGAAACTTTAACAAAGCGGAAACCTTGTTGCTGGAATCTAGAGAAATCAGCAATGCTCTTGAAGCAGATCAAATTTTAATTGATCTTCTTGATGCTAGTCTACTATCAAATCTTTATACGCAATTTGGTCAATTCGAGAAAGCGGAAAACATTCATTTGGAATCCCTTAGGAAATTGGAAGAGCATGGTGGCAATCAAAATCCAGAGTATGATACCTACCTAAATAACCTTGCTTTTTTTTACAGGGACATGGGAGATCGGAGAAGATCAAATGTACTATTCCAGGAGATATGTGACTTATATGAAAAAAAGGGGGACACAGATGATCCTGAGTATGCGAGCAGTCTGTTAGATTTGGCTAATTCGATGCTTGATCTGAAAAACTATCAGGAGGCAAAATCTCTCTATCTTCAGGCGCTTGAAATCAATAAAAAAGCGATCGGAAAAATGAATTATTTTAGCACATATTGTCTTAGAGGATTGGCTGAGATATCTATTGCTCAATCCGATTATCAGCAAGCCGAATTTTACTACCTCGATGCTATTTCCATCATATTGCATACCTTGGGTAAAGAGAGTACTATATATTTTTCTATTCTATCCTGTTTAGTCGATTTATATCAGAAATTCGGCTACTATGAGAAGGCTTTGCCACTTTTTAAGGAAACCGAGAATGGGATTCAGACTTACCTAGAAAGAGCCAAGATATACATGTCCAGCACTGAATTAAGTCAATATCTTGATAAATTATCGGAGGACAGAAATCGTGTGTTTTCTTTTTTATATGAGATTGAAAGACCTAATTCAAATGAGGAAAGGGATATTTCTGAAATCGAAAAAATATGTTACAATCACACTTTGTATGACAAGGGATTTCTCCTGCAGACGGGAAATGAGCTGAAAAAATTGATGATTACCGATTCGACTGCTCAAACTAAATTTGAAAGGATGGTTTCCCGTCAGCGTCTCTTGGCTAAGTCATATTCACTGCCGATTGATGAGCGAAAAAATGTCGAAGCGCTTGAAGACGAAATTAATGCGATCGAAAAAGATCTGGCACTGACTGTGGCTGGATATAAAGATGCATCGCGACAAGTGCTATGGAGCGATGTCCGTGATGCGTTAGAGCCAAACGAAGCAGCCATTGAATTTATTCATTGGAAAGCTGACAAGAAAGAGGGTGGAGATACTATTCATTATTCAGCGTTAGTGATAAGAAAGGAGTGGGAATCTCCAAAGTATGTCTACTTGTTTCAGGAGGATCAGGTCTCGTCTTTTAGTGACAACGGTGCTCTGAACCCAATTGATTTTCATTCGAAGCTTGACAAATATGATATCCCGCTCATTGATCTAATTTGGACACCTCTTGATACATTCTTTCACTTAGGTGATCGAATCTATTTTTCACCGACCGGTATATTAAACCGGATTCCTCTGACTGCCTTGCAGAATGCCGCAGGATACTTTATGGGTGATGCCTACGAAATGCATCAGATCAGCAGTACGCGTCAATTAGTGGATAAACCTTCTTCAAAAATTGTAAGGTCTGATAGCACCTGGACAGGTTGTGTTTTTGGAGGCATTAATTATGACCTTAATGATGCGTCAACAGTTTTGACGTATAACACATTAATTGGAAATGATAATCAACTGGAAAACATGCTGTTGAAAGACACTCGTTCTTTCCTTCCCGGCTCTTCAAATGGTTGGGAATACTTGCCGTGGACAGAAGTAGAAGCTAAAACAGTGACGACGATCCTAAAAAGGAGTGGGGTCAATACCAGTTTGTTTGTTAATCATCAAGCCTCGGAGGAGAATTTCAGGTATCTGGGAATTCGAGCAAGGTCACCCCATGTTCTGCATATTGCCACTCATGGATATTTTTTTCCAGAGCCTAACAAGAGCGATCAAAATAGTGCTTCCATGCGGGAGCCAATATTTAAAATGAGCGAACATCCTTTGATCCGCTCCGGATTAATCATGGCCGGAGCCAATCACGTCTGGACGGGTGGCAAACCATTTGAAAATCTCGAAGATGGGATTCTAACCGCCTACGAAGTCAGCCAAATGGATTTGTCAAATACGGAGTTGGTGGTGCTCTCCGCATGCGAAACCGGACTGGGTGATATCAAAGGCAATGAAGGAGTCTATGGGTTGCAGCGTGCCTTTAAAATGGCCGGTGCAAAGAATATTTTAATGAGTCTTTGGCAGGTACCCGATTTTGCTACTCAGGAATTAATGACACTTTTTTACACCAACTGGATCCAGGAAGAAATGGATTTACCGGAAGCTTTTCGAAAAGCTCAGGCAACTATTAGAGCAAAAAGGCCCGATCCGTTTTATTGGGCGGGATTTGTGCTGGTGGAGTGATTTATTCTCTCTTTATAGAACGACCAAATTTGAATCTTAACGTAAGTTTTTACTTATGAAAGTAGTGACGATCATTCTCCTCCAGATTAATTTTATTTCGCT
>JBGTCB010000308.1:0-2373 GCA_041748995.1 Saprospiraceae bacterium
GAGGTGATCGTATCTTCCTCAGACATGAATTGCTCAATGTCTTTTCGTACTTCCTGTAAAATCATTTCTGTTCGCTGAGACTTAGTCATGATGATTTGTTTTTCACAAGATAACATATTAGTGAAATTTGTCATACACACGGACATCAATCTAATCAGACAGTGAATGTGAATTAATGTACTTTTACATAGGTAAAACATCCTTTTAACACACTTAACCGGCAGTTGTTTATGAAAATAGTAATTGCAGGAGCCGGTGATATAGGCTTTCATCTCGCAAAATTATTAGCATACGAGAAGCAGGACATTACACTGATTGATATCAATGACGATGTGCTGGATCATGCGAGAACCCATCTGGATGTTTTGACTTTGAAAGGAGATTCCAGCTCCTTCAAAGTTCTGCAGGAAGCTGGTGTGGATAAGGCTCGTTTATTGATTGCGGCTACTACTTCGGAAAAGACCAACATTATCACTGCTATACTGGCTAAAAAGATGGGTGCCAGACAGACCATCGCCAGGGTGCAGTCGCAGGAGTATCTGGCTAAAGATCAAAAAGCTATTTTTCAGGAACTGGGAGTGGATTCACTGATCAGTCCTCAACAACTTGCTGCTTATGAGGTCTTACGTCTTCTGAAACAGTGTTCCCTAACAGACATCTTTGAGTTTGAAGGGGGCCAGATCTCGCTGATTGGTGTTTTACTTGACGATACTTCTCCCATTGTCAATATGAGTATACGGGAGGTTGATGTGATCTACGATCAAATTGTATTTAAGCCGATTGCAATCCTGAGAAGTCATCAGACAATGATACCTCATCCCCACACGATCCTTCGTAGAAGCGATCACATTTACTTTCTAGCTCTCAATAAGGATATTGATACCCTGGCAAAAATTGCCGGGAAGGAAAAGCGTGATGTAAAGAATGTGATGATCATCGGTGGTACGGAGCTGGGTCTGAAGACTGCTCAGATTCTGGAAGAATATTATAGTGTTGTTTTAATTGAAAAAGATAAAAACCGCTGTAAAAGCTTAGTAACGCATCTGCAGGATACACTGGTCGTTTGTGCGGATGCCAGCAACTTCAATGAATTGGAGGACGAAGGCTTGAAAAGAATGGACGCGGTCGTCGCCCTTTCCGACAACTCAGAGTCGAACATCATCGCCAGCTTGATGGCAGAAGAAGCCGGAGTTTACAAAACCATCGCTTTGGTTAGTAATACCCATTATATCCGGCTTTCGCAGAATATCGGTGTCGACACCCTCATAAATGAAAAACTTATTGCAGCCAACAATATTTTCCGGTTCGTTCGAAAGGGTAATGTTGAAGCAATTACCAGTATCCATGGATCCGATGCTGAAATTATCGAATTTAATGTGACAAAAGGTCATCGGGTGACAAAGAGGAACCTGGAAGAACTCCATCTGCCGGACTCCGCCGTAGTTGGTAGTGTCCTCCGGGGGAAAGAAGCCCTTATCCCCGGGATTGATTTTCAATTGCAAGCCGACGACAAGGTCATCGTATTTGCCCTTCCGGAGGCAATTTCCATTGTAGAGAAAATATTCCGGTAATTCCAATGATTAATTTTAGCGCGATTTTTCAAATCATTGGAATTTTACTCATGATCCTGGGCGGCTTTATGTTCTTGCCGGTGGGATTTTCCATTTATTATGACAGTGGTGATATTATGCCTTTGGTAATGAGTGGTATCATCACCATCACTATTGGATTTATTTTCTTTTGGATAACCCGTAATAAAGA
The DNA here is from genome assembly GCA_041748995.1 of Saprospiraceae bacterium. Classification (GTDB taxonomy): domain Bacteria; phylum Bacteroidota; class Bacteroidia; order Chitinophagales; family Saprospiraceae; genus JABDMH01. Next base: position 1,762 of record JBGTCB010000308.1, read on the forward strand.
GCATGCCGTTCATAAAAGAGAGGGATATCTGATCGTTTCCATGGGCTGGGGGTTTATGCTGGCTGCCAGTGCATTGCCTTTTATAATCAGTAATGCCATTCCTTCGGTTACCAATGCATTTTTTGAAGCAGTATCGGGATTGACCACTACCGGAGCCAGTATACTTAATGATATTGAAAGTATGCCGGAAGGTCTGCTTTTTTGGAGGAGTCTGACCCAATGGATCGGAGGTATGGGTATCATTGTTCTGACGATTGCTATCCTACCCTTTCTGGGCATTGGCGGTATGGAACTCTTTGTAGCCGAAGCTCCGGGCCCGACTTCGGATAAGATCCATCCCCGTATCAGGGCAACTGCGAGTGCTCTTTGGATTATTTATGTGTCATTGACAGTGATTTTGTGTCTGTTACTAATGTTTGGAGGCATGACATTTTTTGACGCCATTAATCATGCTCTCACGACATTGTCAACCGGAGGGTTTTCAACGAAAAATGCAAGTATCGCTTACTTTTCAAGTCCATTCATCCACTATATACTCATCGTATTTATGTTTCTGGGTGGGATCAACTACACAATGATCTTTTTTTTAGTCAGGTTTGATTTAAAACGGGT
>JBGTCB010000309.1:0-4068 GCA_041748995.1 Saprospiraceae bacterium
CAACTTCTTCCACACCCAGAGCATTTTTAAAGTAGTAACAGCCTGTATTCATTGTAATAGACGTTTGGTTTATGAAGGACGTAATTACTGAATTGTCAATTGTGACAGCAGTTCCCGAAGTTCGAGGTAATTGATTTGGAAAACCGCCCGCATAATAATACCTATTCGCAAGCGGCCATCCATTTGAAATTACTTCCCAATCTAGGATACTGTGAAATTTGTTCTGTGCATTAAGTGTAGGAGACCCTTGATTGATCAAATTTCCGGAAATACCAATAGCGATGACCACATTCTCAAATTTATTGCATTTTATGTTCACATCCATGCTCGTGCCGTTGGATGTATTTTGAGCTGAGGTAGTAAATGGCCATTCAACCGGGGCAACTACAATACCAAAGCCATTATCAAAGAAATAGTTGGTTTCAAAAGCGAGTTGGGTAAAACTGTTGATAACAGAGACGCCGTAATTCAAGCCTTTACTGAACGTATTGTCGGTAACACTGAAATTTGCACAACTCTCCATCCTAAGACCATTTGTAGAACCTCCATTAGGAATCATATATGCAGGGTTGAAACGCCAAATTTCATTTTGGGTAATATAATTAAGATTACTACCCTGACCGCTTACACTTTTAAGGTGAATCCCGCAATCTCCATGTACATAAAGAGTGTTGGCGGTAATCGACAAATCTTTTGATTCATACCCAAAGATACCTGTTTTTATTGCTGATGGTGGTTCGAGTAGGAAAAAATTTCCGTTTTTGGGAATCGAATACCGGTCAACCAATTCCAAATCATGGTCATAGAAGCTATTGTTTCCAATAACCACTGTAGAAACATTCGAAATATGAAAATAAGGGTTCACTGTAGTACTAGACCCAGAGGAGGAGGTATACGTCGTCTGGTCGTTAATCCCTCTTGATTCGCCACAATTAAAACCATAGGTTTTATTTGGACCAAATTCATTGTAAGAAGACACGCTATTAAGTGCGTAGCTCTGGTTGTAGTCAGCTAATGCAACATGGATTGAGTTCCGGTAGAACAAATTATTAAGCAGATTCAAGGTTCCACCATGTTTGCTATATACACCGATCTCAGCATTTTCGACATAGCTGTCTTTAATATAAGCGTTCCCGTGGTTGGTCAATCCAGGTGCAGCATTCATAAGACCATCTAGCTCAATACCTTTCCAGTCAGAACAACCAACTACCTGAACGTTGTCAAGAGTTAAATCACCTCCTGCCGGCACATAAATTTTTGTGCATTCCCCAGCTGCAATAAATGTGTTCTGGAAAGTGACAGAACTTGTATTGATCGTAACGGTGGTATTATTCGGAATATAATAGCCATTTATACTAGAGTATGTACCGGGGCTTAGTGTGCCACTTAGACTGGTTAAGTTGGTGCTTATATTCTCACAATCTGGGATGATTCGCAAGTCGGCCGATTGCGTCATTCCACAATCTGTTGTTATAATAAACTTATAGACGCCAAATTTACTGGCAGGATAAGTTGCAGTGCCACTAGCTACTTCCTTACCATTGTAAAACCAATAAATCTGGGAGGAAGCAGAAATAGGTGGAACTGCGGCCGTTAAGGTGTGACCAAATGTCAATGAAGGCTCCATATATACATTCCCTGGTACAGTTGCGCCGTTTAACTCCAGAAATACCACTTCAGTTTCCATAGCCAGTTCAACTGCCGCGCCGGCATTCACTCTGCCATAACCCAGTTCAAATGACCAGTCTCCATTTGGTTGTCCTGAAACGGAAGAATTGTAAGTATAACCTCCTATTTTATCACAAGTGCTCTCAAGAATAAAACGGGCCTGATCGTGTGTAAGATAGGGATTAGCTGATAAAATAAGGGCCATTACTCCAGCAGCTAACGGTGTGGATGCTGAGGTACCTGAGAACAAAGTGTAGTTTCCGCCACTTGAACCCATATGATCAGTGGTCCAAATTTCAGAATAAGGAGCAGCTATATCAGTTCCAATACCATGTGACGCTAATCCGGTGTTGGATCCTACGCAATCAGTACAAGTTTTCAGCTCTTCACAAGGGGTTGTGCCTGTAACGGCAATCACATTCTCTTCAGAGGCCGGATATCCAATATAGCTGCCAGTTGAACATGCAAGGTGATACGCAGGATCTCCATTTCCAGTGCTTTGAAAAATTAGTCCACCCAATCCCCCCCTTCCATTTTGAGTGAAATTTTGCATTTGGACATTAACAGTATTTTGATTCAGACGATTGAAAGTAGTCGAAAAGGGGAAAATAGCAAAACTTCCACTTAGTATATCGATATCATTGTTAGTTGCCCAATTGTAAACGTTTGCAAGCGTGATATCATCCGTGCCAGTTTGAGTAATCGCCCAAATGCTTGTCAGAGAAACATCTGGAGCTAATCCTGCCACTCCAGTATCATTCCACTTTGAATTTATTATTCCTGCGCAATAAGTCCCATGCACCCCAGTATTTTGGGCTAAGACTCCGTAGCATCCGCCACCAAAACCTGTTGAACCAAAATTAGCGCTTAAAGCACAATAACCATTTGAAAAGACATTGTAATCCTCATGATCGCAGTCCATCCCTTCATCTATAATCCCAATTTTAATATTAACACAGCCCTTAGTAAAATCCCAGGCACCTTCTGCATTTATATCTTCACCAGCCACGCCTGAACTAACAGTGCTTCCTGTTGGATAATTACTCCCAGTATTCTTTAATGCCCATTGCGTAGCATACAGTGGATCAGTTGGCACGTTAGATGTTAGACTGACCGCATAAATAAAATTGGTTTCCACCCATCCATAATTTGTCGTATTGGTGTTTAAAGTACTTGATGTTATTGGAGTTGGATCCATTCTTTTATTCTGTCGGATAAACCAAACCAAAGGATCAAAACCACTGGGTCCAATAACCTGGCAACTATTTGAACTCGCATCACTAATTAAAAAATTGGAGTCGGCAAGTGTAGCGAGACGAACAATTATAATATCAGAAGGTATCAAGCCGCCTGAGTAATTTTTGTAAACTGGCTGAATACTGACAACAATAGTTACATTAGAAACAAGATGGTTCTTCGCTGCATTATATTGCGAAACTGAAGGTGCTGAAGTCAACGTTGCCTTAAAAGAATTTGGAACTGGCCCCGTTAAAAGGCTATCTAAAGCCAAAAGGTTCGGAGTTCCGGCAACCGCTGTAGAACATTGTTGAAAAGAATAACCTGTTTCAAAAGTAAGCACGAGCAAACTGCTGTCTACGTGTAAATACGCTGTAGAAGTGTCATTGCTGTATGTGTCAATAATAAATTGTGACTTAGATTTATTCTGTATCGTTGAATATAAAATAAAAACACCTAAAATCATGAGGCGCAGGCTTTTTGACGCGGGTTTAGTGATGTTTAGCATAGCGTTTGGATTTGTTTGGATTTGCAATATATGTTATTATTTCCGTAAAAATAAATATAATAAATTTTCAATGATGCTTTTTTATTTGCATTTCACGTAATTCTGTGTGCGAATCCTTGACACGACTTAATGGCAGGTTAATGATGTCTATTTGGTTGCCATTTCAAAGAAATTCGATCCCAAAAAATTAGGAGCACACCTTTTCCCTTATTTTCGCATCACCACTTTGAACAAAAGAAAAAACATCAACGACCCCTTATATGGCTTTTTAACCTTGCCGTATGAGATCCTTTTCGATCTGATCGAACATCCCTACTTTCAGCGTTTGCGGAGGATACGGCAACTGGGAATGAGCCACCTGGTATTTCCCGGAGCCAACCATACCCGCTTTCACCATGCTTTGGGTGCACTATTTTTGATGAGTGAGGCGATTAAAAACCTGCGTATCAAAGGGGTCGACATATCGGATGAGGAAGATGAAGGGGCCTGTATCGCCATTTTATTGCATGATATCGGGCATGGTCCTTTTTCGCATACCCTCGAACAAACGCTGGTAAACGGGGTGCATCATGAAAGCATTTCTTTAGCCATGATGCAGCAGATGAATACCCGGTTTAATGGCAGGCTTGATCTGGCCATTTCCATCTTTACCGATC
>JBGTCB010000310.1:0-1730 GCA_041748995.1 Saprospiraceae bacterium
TAAGTATTTATCTTGGACACATGTGATTTGAAATGATAACTAAATCACTATGCAAGTTATGGCTTTTTCTTCAGGCAAAATGTTGTAGCCTGCGTAAGGGCAACTTCTGCAATTTTTATATCTTGTCAATTCATCGTCTACTCCTTAAAATGAATATGATTTTTTACAATGTCTGGATAATCCTCCTGATTCTTATGCCTGGATGTTCTTCCAACCTTAAAGTCCAGGATCCTGTAGTGGACAGGAAGCCCAACATTATATATATAGTGGCTGATGACCTTGGTTATGGAGATCTGAGCAGCTACGGTCAGCAGCGCTTTCAAACGCCAAATATCGACCGGATAGCCAAAGAAGGGATGATGTTCACCGATCATTATGCCGGCACCACCGTATGTGCCCCCTCCCGCTGCGCACTAATGACCGGCATGCATACCGGGCATGCTTTTATCCGGGGTAATAAGGAATGGCAACCGGAAGGTCAGTGGCCAATGCCTGATTCTTTGTATACTATAGGAGAGATGTTAAAGGAGGCAGGATATACGACCGGCGCTTTTGGTAAATGGGGCTTAGGGTTTGTAGGGACTTCCGGGGATCCCAACAAACAGGGCTTTGATCACTTTTTTGGATATAATTGCCAGCGTCTTGCTCATAATTATTATCCCGGTCATTTGTGGAATAATGATGAAAAAATAATACTGGATGGAAATCTTAACCGGGGTACTTCCGATTATGCTCCGATCAATATTCACCGGGAGGCTTTGAAGTTTATGGAGGAAAACCGCGACACATCTTTTTTTCTTTTTTATCCTTCGGTAATTCCTCACGCCGAATTATTAGCTCCGGAAGAATATATGGAAAGATTCCGGGGAAAATTTTTACCCGAGAAAATATACGAAGGAGTTGATGACGGTGAAACCTATCGCCTGGGTCCTTATGGTTCGCAGGAAGAAAGTCATGCTGCTTTCGTTGCGATGGTCACCATATTGGATGAGCAGGTGGGTGAGATCCTTGATTTAGTAAATACTCTTGGACTGGAGGATAATACCCTGATTATTTTTACATCGGATAATGGACCTCATCTAGAAGGAGGAGCAGATCCGGATTATTTTAACAGCAACGGACCTTTTACCGGCTATAAACGCGACCTCTATGAGGGTGGTATCCGGGTACCGATGCTGGCCAAATGGAAAGGTCATATAACTCCTGGAAGTCAATCGGATCATGCTTCGGCATTCTGGGATGTGATGCCCACACTTGCAGATTTACTGGATATTAAAATTGATCATGCGATTGATGGTATTTCTTTTTTACCAACCCTGGTGGGCAGTACGGATCAAAAAAAGCATGAATATTTATATTGGGAATTTCATGAGCGGGGAGGCCGGCAGGCACTTCGTAAAGATGAATGGAAAATTGTACGATATGATATAGGGGAAAATCCTCCGGGAAATATACAGCTTTTTAATTTAAGCAATGACCCATCTGAATCACAGGATCTGGCAGATGATCAACCGGAAAAATTAAAGGAACTAACCAGGTTGATGGACAATGCCAGAGTATCCAATGAGGTCTTTCAATTTCCGTTGGATAAATAAATCTTAGCCCAACGTATCCGTTAAAAAAGTTAGAGAATTGCTGGTAGACGAGTTGGTAAGTAGAAAAATGTTGGAAGTAATAAAACACCTTCGAGGTCTTTCGGAGGGCGTATCTGTTTCATCCTTAAAAATGCT
>JBGTCB010000311.1:0-5229 GCA_041748995.1 Saprospiraceae bacterium
CTCCACGGATTAACTGTTGAAATGTCTTGCTGGACATGATATTATTTGACTAAATGTTAAAAAATGTAAAACTGTCAGGATTGCCTGTTTACTAGTCCAAATATAAAGATTTGTAGCGTTATATGTCAAGACAAAAAGGGAAACTTTGACTTTAGGTCAAATTTAGTAATGTTTTGGATTCTGATTCTGGTCAGGGATAAGGTGTAGTTCACATTGAATTTTGAAAGAGGTCAACTTTAAGTAATAGATCTTATCTGGAATTAAATTTTTCTAAAATAAGGCCGGAACCAACCAACCCTCAACCTTAAGTAGTGTGTCTTAGCTCGTTAGGAACAATTAATGCGAAATATATGAAGACATCGTACCATCTTATCATTCTCCTTTTACTAAGCGCATCATTCACCTCATGCCTGAAGGATCAATGCACCGAAACCCGAACTTTCGAACGCTGGGATCCGGTGTACCGCACTCAGGCACAGCTGGATTTGCCGATTTCTGTCGAAACACCCCGAGATCTCAAGCATCCGGGAATCATTTATTTTTATAGGAATTATATTCTGATCAATGAATATCAGGAAGGGATTCATATCATCGATAATACCGATCAGAAAAATCCTGTCAACGAAGCATTTATCCGGATTGAAGGCAACGAGCATTTTGCCGTCATACACAATCAGTTGCAGGCAAATAAATACAATAGTTTGCTTACGATCGACATCAGTGATCTTAATAACCCTATTGAAAAATCGAGGATTCGCAATGTCTTCCAGGATATCTGGGAGGATCCCACGCGGGGTTATTTGGTAGGTTACCGCCGTTCTAACGAAACAACGACCCTCGATTGCTCGAGTCCCAACTTCAACAGCTTACGTTGGTCTACAGGAAATGATGGAGGCTGGTTTCTTCCGGGTTTAATACGACTTGAATTCTTATCATCGGCAGCTTTTGATAAAGCCGGCAGCAATAGTGGATCAGGTATCGGTGGTTCTACCGCACGATTTACAATATCCGCCAATCATCTTTACACAGTGTCTGACTTTGATCTGAAGGTATTTGATCTGGCCAATCCCTCTGCACCTATGTTACGAAATACGATTAATTTAGGGTGGGGCATCGAAACCATCTATCCTTTTAAAGACAAATTATTTATTGGGTCAAATAGTGGAATGCATATTTTTGATATCGGTAATCCCTCATCTCCCGTATTTCAATCGATGTTCGAACATGCGCGTGCCTGCGATCCGGTAGTAGCAGATGATGAGACAGCTTATGTAACCTTACGGGACGGTTCGGAGTGTGAGGGATTTGTAAATCAACTGGATGTCATTGCAGTGGATAACATTTTGTCACCACATCTCCTACAGACTTATCCTATGAAAAATCCGCATGGACTGGCTCTTTCTGGCGATATACTCTATGTTTGCGAAGGTCAGTATGGCCTCAAGGTTTTGGACGTCAGTAATCGACAGAAAATCAAAGAACTTGATTTTCAAAAAAATATAAAATCGATCGATGTCATTGCCTTGCCCAATGAGACCTTACTGGTGGTAGGCGAAAACGGATTTATGCAATTTGATGTAAAGGATCCGAAAAATATGAAATTAATTAGTGAGATTCCAGTTGTAAAATCCTGATTGATCCCATGAAAAATTTACCCTATTTCATACTGGTTTTTTTATTCCTATCAAATGCAGATGTTGTGAGAGCACAGGAAAAAAGTAATGATAGGGATTTGATTCAATTGCATTTAAAAAAGGGAATGATACTCGAAGGCCAATTACTGGAATATGTGCCAGGAAAGTATGTAAAAATTCTATCTGAACATGGGCATCTCATGTCAGTTGAGGATCGAAAAGTCTTAAAATATGTCTTTCCCAACCGGGGTATGGAGACCGGAGAGGATCATTATATAGACCGTTATCATTTTAAGGAACAGGGATTTTATCAATACACCACGGTTGGTGTCAATATGAATACGGTTTCTTCCAATGATGGTGGCTCCCTGGGCTTTCAGTTAACGACATCTTTTGGTTATCAGAAAAGCCGTTTGTTGGGCTTTGGTCTGGGAGTAAGTGCGGATTTTTACGGAGTGGGTGCTTCAGAAATGATTTTTCCGGTATTTGGCGAAATTCGGGGATATTTTTTCCGGCAACCTTCTACACCCTATTACGTAATCCGCAGCGGATATGGATTAGCCTGGAAGAATGAAAATGTAGGGATTATCGGGGCCCGGGGTGGGTGGATGTTTAATCCGTCTATCGGTTGGCGTTTAGGTGAAGGTTCAGCTTTGAAAATGACCTTCGATGTGGGAATGCAATTTCAGCATGCAGAATTTGACTATGCCAGTGGGACAGACCGGTCGGTCGCTGATATTTTATATAAACGATTAAATGTCAGAATGGGATTTCTATTTTAAAATTAAAGAATAAGTATTAATAAAACGATGAAAATTTTAATGATCAGAAAATTATTAGGTAAAATGATCGCCATTGCTTTGTTGGCGAGCTCCTTGTCATGTACTAAAAATGAAGAAGTCAAGCCTGATTTTTTGGTTTTCGGTAGTTTTTATGGTTTTTGTGTGGGGGAACAATGTATCGAAATATTTCGTCTGGAAAACGGAAAATTGATGGAAGACACCACCGATCAGTATCCTTCACGTGAAGAATTTTACAATGGATCTTATATTGATCTTAGTCAGGAAAAATATAATGAGGTGAAAGTGCTTCTTTCTGCTTTTCCCCGCCAGCTGATGGAAGATGATAAAACGCAGTTTGGTTGTGCTGACTGCGCTGATCAGGGAGGATTGTATATTGAAAGCAGGATCGGTTCCCAACATCTTTTTTGGATTTTAGATCAGGATCGTTCAAATTTACCGGCGTACCTGCATGATTTTGCAGATCTTGTAAATGAAAAAATTGATTATCTCAAAAATTAGGGATTTCATTCAATTCCTGATATGAAATGATCTGCAGATGACTTAACCGGATGCCCAAAGAAAATAATTATACAGAAGCAGAGCTGGTAGCCGGGTGTACCCGTAATGACAGAGTTTTTCAGGAAGCTTTGTACAGGAAGTATTTTTCTACTATGATGCAGATGTGCCGTCGATACACCAATGATCCGGAAGTGGCTATGACGGTATGCAATGATGGATTTTTGAAAGTATTTAAAAAAATAGATTCTTTTGCATTTAAGGGGTCACTCGAAGGATGGATACGTCGTATAGTATATCACTGCATTTCCGATTATTTCCGAAAGGACTCAAAATACGTCCAGTTTATGGTTTTTGAAGAATATGACGAAGTGACTAACCCGGAAATCGTGCCGGGACTCTACCTCGAAGATTTGATGAAGTTACTGACTAAATTACCCACCATGTCAGAGAAAGTCTTTCGACTTTATGCAATCGAAGGTTTTAATCATCGGGAAATCGGAGAAGCCCTTGGGATGAGCGAAAACACATCCAAATGGCATTTAGCAAATGCAAGGAAGAAATTGCAGGAATTATTAAACGATCAAAGAAATCAGTATGTCAAAAAAAATAGTTGACCGGCTTCGGGATCCATGGGAGGATCGAGGTTGGCAACAAATGAGGGTGCTGCTTGATCAGGAAATGCCCAGGAGGAAAAAGGGAGTCATCTGGTGGCCCTGGATAGGTGTTGCAGCATCTCTGGGTGCTTTTGTTCTATGGCTTCAATTTACTCCATTCAGTTCTACTACTACTTCAAATTCTAAGCAGGAACTGACATCGACTGACCGCGGGCTGGAACAGGAAATAGCGGATAGAGAGGAAAATGTGGAGGCTTTGACAGATCATAGTGGAGCAACTGCTCTGTCAGGTTCTGGTAAAAGCTCACCACAGGTAGAAATGTCCGCAAAATTGACTGATGAAATGCCAGGTAAAAATGATGTTAGGACTCCGGCAGGTAAAGCTGATAGAGAACGAATCCATGAAGAGACGTTCTATGTAAAGGAGCACATGTCAGTGAATCAGATATTGATTCCGGACCGGGGTGCAAAAGCTGAAGAATCCATCCTATCAGAAATTTCAGAAAAAAAAGCTGAAATTGCTACGATAGGGGACAGGACCATGGCCAAAGAGATCGGAAATTTCAACCCACTTACCGGAAAAGACCCTTACCTCAGTTACATCTATCCGGTTGACCCCATCCGCCAATCAGTTTATTTGTTCGATGAGCCAAAAATCGAAAGGGAGAAAAGGCAACTTTTTGATGCCGCTTTAAATGTCGGTTTATTCACCGAAAATACGTTTTCAGCAGTGAGCTTCGATCTCGGAAGCACCTTACGCTACAAACCTACCCGCCAGATAGCAGTGGGAGTGGGAGCTTATTATTGGTCTGTGCAGGCAAATCAAAGTTTTACCAGTTCCGTGAATCAACCTTCGACTTCATTGGATGATAACAAAAATTTCACTGTCTCGGTGGCAGATCAGGAGCAATTTCTACCAGATTCTCTAAATGCCCCTGGTCAGGGTACAACCAACTATTTTGCCAGCATAAACCAGCTGTCCTACCTGAGATTGCCGGTATTTATTCAGTTATTTCCAGGCAAGATTTGGCAGCCGTACCTTGGTTTAAACCAGATGGTACTTTTATCGGAGGGTCAGGGAGGTTTACTAAGCAGCCGGGCCAGCAATGATCAGTTCATTGGAAACCAGTCCAGTCGTCGAATAGATGATCTGGTGAGAAGGAGTAACACTTCCTTTCTGATTGGTTTAGCGTGGCAACCTGCCCGTCATCTTAGCCTTGATTTTTCCGTCTCCAGTGCTGGTAAATCATACCTGAATTATGAAGTAAGCGAAGGGGAGTATGCAGAATATCATAATTTTTGGCGTATCGCTTTTGCCTACCGATTTTAAGCACCTACCCGCTGACCATCTAGATATTGGTAACTCCCGACTTCTGTCTTCCGTCTTCCGAAGCGATGTCACCCTTTGAGGTGCGACACCGCGATTTAGGAATCCTGACTTCGGTCTTCCGTCTCCGGTCTTCCGTCTTCCAGCGATGTCACCCCTTTGAGGTGCGACACCGCGATTTAGGAATCCTGACTTCGGTCTTCCGTCTCCTTCGTGTGTATGACAAATTTCACTAATATGTTATCTTGTGAAAAACAAATCATCATGACTAAGTCTCAGCGAACAGAAATGATTTTACAGGAAGTACGAAAAGACATTGAGCAATTCATGTCTGAGGAAGATACGATCACCTC
>JBGTCB010000312.1:0-3894 GCA_041748995.1 Saprospiraceae bacterium
CGAAGGATTCTTTACCAACGAAGGTGGTACCTGGGCATCTTATAACCTCCATAATGTTGATATCCTCAGGCAAAAAGATATGAGGGACTATCTGACTATTAAAATTGACAAGGAAGGCACTGTTTATGTCGGTACTTTTTGGGATGGTCTCATTCAGTACAAGGATGGTGAAATCCAGGTATTTGACCAAAATAATTCGAGCCTTCAGAATAGCGTCATCAACCCGGATAGAAACAGGATAACTGATCTGGCTTTTGATCCGGATGAGAATCTTTGGATTTTGAATCATGACGCACCCCGACCCCTATCCGTCTATACAAAAGATGGTGAATGGATGAGTTTCTCCCTACCGACCTCAACGAACCCTGAACATATCACGGTTGATATCCTTGGCTATAAATGGATCTCAGTAGGTGGAGTAGGTTTGGTGGTCTATGATAGTGGTGATGATCTGCTTTCAACTACAGATGATCGATACCGGGTGTTTAATTCAAGCAATTCCAGTCTTACCGTTAATTCCATAAATGACATTGCATCCGATAGGGATGGTGGTGTCTGGGTCGGTACCACGGAAGGCGTGGTGTTTTTTAACTGCAGTAATTTCCCTTTTGAAAACAACTGTCGGGGTAACCGGCCGATTATTGATCAAAATGGTATCCCCGGAGAATTGTTGCGTGAAGAAAATATTAAAGCCATTGCTATAGATGGGGCTAATCAAAAGTGGTTTGGCACCAACAATGGAGTCTTTGTGCAAAGTGCTGATATTGAAAATCAGGTTTATGCATTTAATATCCGGAATTCTGCTTTGTTTGACAATGGGATCATCGATATTAATATCGATGAGGTGAACGGAGAAGTTTTTATTGCCACTAACAAGGGAATTCAGTCTTATCGAGGGGAAGCAGTTGCCGGAGGAATTTATCATCAGCGGAACATAACGGTCTTTCCAAATCCGGTTCGACCCAATTATCAAGGACCGATCGCAATAAAAGGCCTGGCGCAGAATGCCAATGTAAAGATCACCGATGTGAGCGGATTACTGGTATTTGAAACAACAGCTCAGGGAGGACAAGCGATATGGGATGGTAATGATCTGATGGGAAGAAGGGTCTCTTCCGGGGTATATTTGGTATACAGCGCAAGCTCGCAAAATTTTAACGATCCGGATGCTGCTGTGTCCAAGATCATGTTGATAAACTAGAAGGCAGGAATACTCTGCTGTCACACCCTCTTAGAGCGCCTTTTGTTTAGCGTTTTCCATGACCTCCATGTAATATTCTTCATATTGGGGCAGTACAATGTCAATATCGAATCTCTTGGCCTGTATAAAGGCATTCGTACGAAACTGACCTAGCAACTCAGGATCTTCCAAGAGTCGAAGTGCGTTTGACGCCATGCTTTCAACATCTCCAACCTCACTTAAGAACCCAGTCACTCCATCTATATTTACTTCGGGCAAACCACCTACATTTGAAGAGATGACCGGCACCTCGCAAGCCATTGCTTCAAGGGCAACCAGACCAAAACTTTCATTTCCTGAAGGAAGCAGGAATACGTCTGTGATCGCCAGGAGTTCCTCAATAGCATCCTGCTTGCCTAGAAAACGAATATCTCCACAGATTCCCATACTCCTGCATAGCTCCTCGCATGATGCTCTTTCAGGGCCATCTCCTATCATCAGGAGTTTTGCGGGCAACCTTTCCAAAACCTTTTTGAAAACTTTTACAACATCCTGGACCCGTTTCACTTTACGAAAATTGGAGATGTGCATTAAGATTTTCTCGTCGTTGGGCGCTATTGCTTTCCTAAAGTGATTTTTATCAATACGCTTAAACCGAGAGAAGTCGATGAAGTTATAAATGACCCGAATCTCTTTTTCAATATGAAAAAACTCTTCTGTCTTTGCCTTTAGGTATTCCGAGACAGCTGTTATGCCATCACTCATATTAATACTGAACTCTACCACCGGTGCGAAACTGTGATCACTTCCAACCAGGGTAATATCCGTTCCATGCAGGGTCGTGATCACCGGAACATACTTGCCATGCTGCATAAGAATCTTTTTTGCCATGTAAGCCACAGCTGCATGAGGTATGGCATAGTGTACATGCAACAGATCAAGATTCTCATATTTTACCACATCAACCAATTTGCTGGTCAGCGCTGTATCATACGGTTCATATTCAAAAAGGGGATATTTAACCTCCGAAACCTCATGAAAATATATGTTCTCATGAAATGCACTGAGTCTTGCAGGTCTTTTATACGTTATGAAATGCACCTGATGACCTTTCCTCGCAAGCGCAAGACCTAATTCAGTTGCGACGACTCCGCTACCTCCAAAAGTAGGATAGCAGACAATACCTATTCTCATTGCAGACATATTGAAACAAATGTAGACTCAATGTTTTACTAATCATCACCTTCAGTAGATTTAAAACGATCCGATGGAGTTCTAATCCATCAATAAGTACGAAATTTATCTTTTTCTAGTACCTGGATATAATTTTCCCAATAGATTGAACCTTTTTAACGAGAGTGACTGCTTCAGGTATAATTGGGATTGAAAACAAAATTGGCTGATTTTAGTTTAATGTTTGTCAAGAAAGCAAGGCAAAAAGTTACAGTGTTCTCGATGGCACTTGCGGAATCATCTTTTTAAATACATTACATTTAGCGGGAGGTGGCAGTATATTCGATACGTGATTTGGAGACTTTATCAGGAGTGAAAGCACACACCATCCGGATGTGGGAAAAACGCTATGGCTTGCTGAATCCCCACCGTACCGACACTAATATCAGATATTATCTGGATAACGATGTAAAAATGCTCCTCAATGCAGCATTACTCAATCGTCATGGATACAAGATCAGCAGAATTGCCTGCATGTCGCAAAGGCAACTACATGAAGCCGTCCTTGAAGTTTCGGAAAAAAAGGCGGATAAGGAACTTCAATCGGACACACTCACCCTGTCCATGCTGGAACTGGATGAAGAGAAATTTGATGCGACAATCCGCCTTCGTATTGAGGAAGATGGTTTCAGAAAGACAATGATGGACGTCATATTTCCATTTTTAAACCGTCTGAATGTCTTATGGATGACTGGGAGCATAATGCCTGTTCAGGAAAATTATATAGCTGGACTTATCAAGCAAAAAATTTATGTTGCCATAGACCAATTACCACATCCTGAAAGGAAAAGAGGAACTTTCATTGTATACTTACCGGAAGGGGAAGAGCACGAGCTCAGCACTCTATTCATTCATTTTTTACTTCGCGATTCAGGATTCAAAGTGGTTAATCTGGGAAGAAATGTTTCTTTGGATGATCTGTTGCAGGCAAGTGAAGTTCATCATCCGGATTATATATTTACCCTTATTAATGAAGGGCTTTTCAAAGATTCCGTGAAGGACTATATCGAAAAACTGGCACTCCATTGCAGGAACAGCACCATCCTTTTGTCTGGTATCCAGATCAGCCGGCAACAAATCAAGAGTCGAAAAAACTGGATCACTTTTGATGGATTGGACGAAATTCTCCACTATATCGAGACCTTTGAAAAGAACGGCGAAAAGATGGATAGTTAACGATTCTGAGGTAGCACCAAAGTCAGACAATATTTTGATTTATACGGGATGATGAAAGGTTTTGCCTAGCGGAAGATCATAACCCGGACTATACATTCGATTACTTATTACGAGGTAAAACTGCTGCAAACATGGGCACATAAGCCTCTCACTACGAAAACCCTATGAATAATCCCATCTAACTTGCTTTTAAGACATTGTTATCCAGTCTTTTATACATGATAAAATCATTCGGATCTATTCCCAATCTTTTCATAGTTCTGGTCATGTTTGCGATGGCTTTTCAGCACTTCCAAGTTAGATTA
>JBGTCB010000313.1:0-9034 GCA_041748995.1 Saprospiraceae bacterium
GATCTGCAATTCCCAGCGCTTCAGCACCATTGAGGGTAGCCCAGCGAATCAGTTCTTCTAATGGTACGAATGACTGGTACCTGGAGATTGTTTTAATTTCTTCAAGTATACTTAGTTGCCAGTTGGAAGTCAGACTGTCCGTTCCAAGACATACCCGGGCATTCAGATCTAAAAACATCCGGTAATCTGGCAACCGGTTTTCAATATAGAGGTTCGCATTTGGACAGGATACCCAAAAAGTTTGCTTATTCCACTCATGGGCAGCAACCACATCTTCGGGTTGGGTTAAGGTATTGTGTACAAAAAGGTGGCGGTGCCTGTAGTCCAGGTGTTCGAGAGCATAGTAGATCGATGCTTTGCCGGATGAGTTAAAATGGTCAAAGTTAAATCCCAGTTTTTCGAATAGGTTGAGAACCCTCCCTTGCTTGCTTCGGAACATGAGATCTTCGGCGCTTGTCTCCTGGTTATGAATACTTACAGAACCGGGTTCACGATTTAAATTGTTGATCAGTTTGAATAGGGAGCGGCTGACGGAATAGGGAGCATGTGGAACCGCACTTTTCCGGTGTCCGGACGAGACCTTGGCAAGGTCATAGACCTTCTTGTAGTCACCATAGAATTTTTCTGCCAGATGATCTTGCCAGAAATCGAACATTTCTACAAAACTGTAATAGAAGATCTCACTATTGTCTTTGTAGGTAAAGGTGTCCGGCCGATTACAAATATCACCTACCGCTACTATTCCCTGATGATACATCTCGCGATCGGCTTCGTGGATTGCCTGATCGATCACCGACTGGTCTGCCCCTCGCATAGAAACCACACTTTCTATAAAATCAACCAGTCCGGTACCGGTAGCGATTTTTCCTTTCATATGGGAAAGTTCCAGGTGACAGTGCGCATTTATAAAGCCGGGCACGATGAATCCATTCAGCCTTTCTACCGAAACAGGATCATGAAGATCCGATGGTTCCATTGCCAATATGGTACCTTGACCGTTTACAATAAGGACCGTATCAGATAACGGATCCCCATCATTCGTGAATATTTTATTGGGAAGTAATTTGCGCGGTTGAGACATTCGTATTTCAACGGATCATCCTTAAGAAACTGCTCATAAACCAGTCAGGGTTTGTCTTTAACAGAGAGTTTATAGTAGCATCTGCTTTCTCAGAAAAGAACTTTATATCCTTGACTACCCGGCAGAACTCGGATGAGTCGGAACAATTTTCTTCGATGTGGTCATAATGTCGCATCATTTCCAGAAGTGGTTCCAATTCTTCTTTGCGACGGTGGATGAGAATCTGCCGAAAAACTTTGTACATATCCTTTTCAGCTACGTAATATTCTTTCCGGCACCCATCTTTACATTCTTTGTACGCAAGTCCCCATTCCACGAGGGCTTTGAGGTTCATACAGGTATTGCCCCGGGAAATATTGAGCGTTTCCATGATCTCATCAGAGCAATATGGTTCCGCTGATATCAGCAGAAGCGCATGTATCTGGCCCATAGTTTTATTGATTCCCCACTTTGTGCCCAGATCACCCCAACGCTGAATAAAAGTAGACTTCGTTTCACTAAAACTCATTTCTTCAAAAAAGGTAGTTTTGTAACAATAGCTTTGATTCGCTTATTTCCGGCCACAAAATAAATTTCACAACCATTCTTACTATACTCATTCTTAACATATCCCATGCCAATTGGTAGCTCAAGGGTTGGACTGAACGTTCCAGATGTTACTACTCCTATCACTTCCTGCGATTCGTTTTCAATAATATAATTATGGCGTGGTACCCTTCGGTCTTCCGTTGTAAATCCGATCAATCTTCTAACAACACCAGCTTCCTTTTGTTTGATAAGAACATCTCTGCCAACAAAATTTCCCTTATCAAACTTTGTAATCCAGCCTAGACCGGCTTCGAGTGGCGACGTACTGTCAGTGATATCATTACCATACAGACAGTACCCCATTTCAAGCCTTAGGGTATCACGGGATCCTAATCCACAGGGTAACAGTTGAGCTGGATCTGTTTGGGTTAATTTCTCCCAGATCATTGCAATTATCTGATTTTCGGCATAGATTTCAAAACCTCCCGCACCGGTATATCCGGTTGCGGATATAAGAACATTATCATGTGTGGCAAGCCGGCCCTTCTTAAAATTGTAATAGTTGATTTTCCCAAGATCGAGGTCAGTCAATGGCTGAAGAATATGGATAGCATCGGGTCCTTGTAAAGCGAGCAGTCCGGTTTGATCAGATATATTGATTATCCGTGCTTCAAATGTATTGTGACGATTGATCCAGTTTAGATCCTTTTCCACATTGGAAGCATTTACAACGAGCATAAATGCCTGTTCACCGGAATTGCATTGATCCTCATCCAGACGGTAGACAAGGAGGTCGTCAACTATACCTCCCTGTACATTTGTCAAACTGGAATATTGGGCCTCGCCAATAGCCAATTTAGTTGCATCATTAGATGTTACCAATTGAATCAAATCAAGAGCCTGTGGTCCCTTTACAATAAACTCTCCCATATGCGAGACATCAAAAAGTCCCGCCTTTTCCCTGACCATTTTATGTTCTTGTGATACCGATGTGTATTGCAGAGGCATCTCGTACCCGGCAAAATTAGTCATTTTGGCTCCTGAGCGGATGTGATGCTGGGTTAATGGAGTTGATTTCATGACGTGTGAATTTATACGATTTAGGAGTTTAGAGCATCGAAATCTTTTCAATAGAATCTCCCACTTCGATCCGGTTGACAACTTCCATTCCAGAGATTACTTTGCCAAATAATGTGTAGTTGCCGTCCAGGTGAGGTGTCGCACTTTGCGTGACAAACCATTGAGCACTTTCTGTGTGATTGCCGGCAGATGCCATTCCGAGATATCCAGGTTGATCATAATAGACCATAGGCAGTTCGGATCGAATGTTGTAATCCAGGCTCCCATAACCATCGCCACGATTGCATCCTCCTTGTATGACAAAACCCGGCACGACACGGTGAAAAGGTTTGCCAGCATAATAGTTCAGGTAAACAAGGTCGATAAAGTTGGCCACTGTTGCCGGTGCTTTCTTCGGAAACAGCTGTACGGTAAAGTTACCTCTACTGGTTTCGATGATGGCTTGCGGATTAGCTCCGGCAGCATCCAGTATTTTCCAATCAATCGAATGGGTAAATTCAATATCCTGGCGGTAATCATAGGTCCGACCTTCGATCTCAGCCAGCTTCTGATGCAATGGTATCAATGCTTCCATATCCCTGGGAATTTGCAACTCTCCTTCCGCCCTTTCGATAATTGACTTTTTATCATAACCAAAAGATACCAGATCAAGATCCAGAACTGCTGTAGCTTGTTCTACTATTCCAACATCACCAGACTCCAGTGCCTTGACAAGATGATCAATGATGGCTTTCTGTGAAGCGGCACCAAGTCTCCGGAAGGTGTTGGCTGTGGCAATATTTTTTAAGGCTTGAGTACAGGCTGTCCTGATGACAGATGATTCACTATTATTTTGCAACTGTATGATGTAAGACCATCGGCCCGGGTCCTCGGAAAGAGCGAGGATAGCGGCCGCCTTCTCATAAACATTGGTAGTATTTGTGATTTTTTGTCTGAGAAAGTCATAATTCATGTTGCTAAACATAGAGTTAGCTCCTTTGATATGCCTGCTCACTGCATGCAAAAGAGTGATTTTTACCTGCCAGGGAAAATCACCAAGGGACAGATTCATATAGGTGCGCCAATGGCTGGGTTCTCCATATTGCAGGATCATATCCGCAGCGGTTGTAGAAACTGCTATATTCCGATCGTACAATGCACGTTGAATCGTAGATTTGAAAGAAGTAAAACCAGTTCTCGCCATTGCTCTCAAAGCATTGCATTTTAACCGGAAGTCCTGAGATCCAACCATGCATTTTTGCAGAAGATTATCAGCTTCTGCAGAACGACACCTTGCAAGGACGAGAGGCATCGTGTTTTTCAGATCACTGCTGTCAAGATTGGTAAAGGTCAACGTCAGGACATCTGAATATTGATTTAAATTGACATCTGCTCTGGCCAGGTAATGGCAGGCAATTGTGCGCAGGTCATCTGGTAAATCCGGATCGGCCAACAAGGTAATCATACGTTGTGTGCCACTCTCATTGACGATACCCCGGAGCATGAAACGGAATATTGCTCTTGCCTGACCGAGCAGTAGATAGTGATCTGTGTCGAGATAAGTAGTGACCTGACTAAGAAGGGTTAAACTTGTCTGACTTCCGCATTTACCAATGGATTCAAGAATAGTCGCGTTCAACTCATTGTTTGCATCAATACTATCCTGGTCTTGAAAAGCTGCTATCAAAGTGGATTCTGCCCTGTTATTGCCTATCTGACCAATGGCAAATGCGGCTATATTGCGAACCTCTCTAACGGGATCTTTCAATAACGTAAAAAGAGAATCCAGTGCCATTTCATCTTTACAGGAAGCGAAAGCTCTGGCAGCCAGGTACCGGTAGGTCGGATCCCGATGTGAAAAATGCTTGAGAAGGGAGTCAGTTTGCAGGCGATCCTGTTGATTAAGGATCCTTCGCGCGATACTGTCATTCAGGTTTACATTGACCTCTGTAAGAATTGCAGACTCCCCGTTTTCGGTTGCAAACTGACCACAGCCTAAGAATGCAAGCCAAAGGATCCCACAAAAATAAATAAGTAAATGATTGGCTTTTATGCTAAACATGACTCTGGCTTCCGAAATATTTACATTAATGACGATCACTCTGATATACCAATGCCAGATAAAATTTATGCATGAATAAAAAACAGGTGTTGTGACGAGCATTGGAAGAAGAGCCACACAATGCTGCCCAGTCTAGTATGTTGACGGTTTACCTTCACTCCCGAATTTTCTGATATTCCCGAAGTTCGAAGAACTGTCAGACAAGCCGAATAATGTTTCATAGAGATTATAATTTTCACCCGGCACCAAAGATATAAAACCCGGTATTTTAAATCGGGGAATCACTCAAACGGAGTATTTAACCTGAATTTGTTTGATCTTAATGACTCCAACAACCCATGTTAATTAGTAAACATCAGAAAAAATCCCGCTCCCTATCCTGATCGAAACTTTCAGGTTTATTGAGTGGATGTAAATTGTGGTACTCATCGCAATCGATCGTGATGCTTAATTTGCCAGGGGGGCGGTAAAATTTGGAGGTCTTATCATAATCAACTGAAGGATCGGCTTCCAGGCGTTTAATTAAGTCAACAAACATTGGTCTCGCCATGACAGAACCCTGACCGAGTGAAAGGTCTCTGAATCGAATCCAACGATCTTCTCCACCTACCCAAATTCCTACCACCAGGCTAGGGGTAATACCCATGAACCACCCATCTGAATGATTTTGAGTGGTACCCGTCTTACCACCTACTTCCGATGTAAGTTCATACGATCCACCCCGACCGGCTAAAGCTTTTTTCAGCATATCGACCATGACATAGTTTGCATCAGGTTGCAGAGCTTGCTCTTCGGTTTCAATGGAACGATAGATTAATTTGCCGTTTTTATCTTCGATCTGTTTGATGAAAGTAGGCTTAATAAACGTCCCGTTATTCGCGAATGCCGCATAAGCACCTGTCATCTCATACAGTGATATATCGGCAGATCCCAGACATAAACTAGGTACCGGAGGCAACTTGTTTTTATCGATACCCATATATGCGGCCAGATTACGAACATGCTCTGTATCACCAATCTGTTTCATCAAATAGACGGAGATGGAATTTTTTGATTCACGCAGGCCCTCGTACAGGGTGATTGGCTTCCCTTCATAAGTGTTATCAGAATTCCTGGGCGACCAATCGTTTTGCATATTAAAGTTGCCTTCACCTTTACTAATAGTGTACTGGATATCATAGACTTCAGCACAGGGTGAAATCCCCTGAAAAGCGATTGCGGTTGAATAAATAAAGGGTTTGAAAGTTGAACCTACCTGGCGGTTTGTATGGATATGATCCTGCTGAAAATACTTCATATTGATCCCTCCAACCCAAGCTTTGATATGGCCTGTCTGAGGATCAATAGCCAGGATTCCGGTTTGTAAATGTTTCCGATGATATTTAATGGAATCCAGTGGGCTCATGACGGTGTCCTTTTCGAACTCTGTATTCTCATAGGTGAAAACAGACATTTTAACTTTCTTGTTGAATGTATCTTTCACCAATGATCGGAACTTAGCCCAATCGGTCAGCAATTTTTTACTCTCATCGGATCTTAATATTTGCTCATAAAGATCTTTTTGTTTTTTGGAGATCACTTTTTTTGCCAGTAATTCAGCCAGGTAGCCATTTTGGCTGGTGGCTTTCTCCATTCGTAAGAAATCAGCATCTGTCAGCTCTTTTCCAAATAGCTGGTTGTAGGCTTTGAGAACAGCACCATCTTCACCTTCCCGCATGCCCTGATACCGCTCGGAAGATCTGATCTGACTCTCCAGGTTTTCCATTTTAATATCGACAAATGAATCATCGCTAGAGTATTCCCAGGGATCTTCTTTCACAGCATTCCAATGCCGGAAAAAGGTCTTCTGCAGCGAAGACATGTGTTTGACCATTGCAGCCTCTGCATGCATTTGTATCCGATGATCAATGGTCGTATAGATACGCAGACCATCGCTATCAATCCGCCAGGGAGTACCATCTGGTTTCAGGCACTCTTTGCGGGACAATAGATCTTTTAACTCTTTGCGCATTTCCATCCGGAAGTAGGGTGCTAAACCAGTGTTATGGGAAGATTTTTGAAAATTGGACATATCAACAGGCAAGTGCTTGATGGAGTCGTATTTGTGTTCATTGAGAAAGCCCTGATTGACCATTTGTTTGAGAACAACCATTCTGCGTTGTGCTACCAGTTCAGGTCGGCGGATTGGATTAAACAGTGAAGGATTTTGTAACATGCCCACCAGCATAGCTGCTTCCTCGATTTTCAGATCTTCCTGGTTTTTACCAAAATATGTTTCTGAGGCGGCCTGTATTCCATGGGAATTATACAGGAAGTTAAAGTGATTTAAATACATCGCAAGTATCTCCTCCTTTGTGTAACTGCGCTCCAGTTTAACTGCGGTAATCCATTCTTTAAATTTGGTGATTGCGAGTGTGAAAGTCCGACGCAATTTCCCCATCTCAGAAAGGTTCGGTCGATCAAACAGCAACTTTGCCAATTGCTGGGTGATAGTACTACCTCCACCGGATTTTTCCTTCCGTAAAAGGAGAGATTTCACTGCTACCCTGCCCAAAGCCTGAAAATCAATGCCTGAATGACGCAGATATCGTTGATCTTCAGTAGCCAGTACGGCTTTGATCAGATATGGTGAGATTTTTTCGTAATCGATAGGTACCCGGTTTTCCAGCCAATATCTTCCCAACACAGTCATGTCTCCCGCGTAAGCTTCCGAAGCCACGTTTTCTTTTGGATTTTCCAACTGATCAAATGTCGGCAGGTTACTCATAGAAAGTCCGGCAAACAAAAGAAGTACTGCAACGACTCCGGCAATAGCCAATCGCCAAACCCATTTAGTGATCATTAACTGTTTTTCTGTGGAAATACGTACGGCCATTGCCTTTTGAATATTTTAAATTATCTTAATAACTAAGATACGTACTCCGGTGTTTTATAGACTGGTATAATAATCTAAACTTTGACGTATTTCTTCTGGTGAGGTGGTGTGATTGATGCTGGATGTACCAATACTGTCTATAAAAGAAAAGTTTATCGATTTCCCGATGTTCTTTTTATCGTGGGTCATCTTTCGCATGAGTTTGTCAAAAGCGATCTCATCGAGAGGAAGCTGGCCATAAACTGAAATCACGTATTTAGTGATAGTTTCAAGCTCTGCACTGCTTAGTTTCCCATGTTCATGTGATAGAAAGGATTCGACTATCATTCCGGCTGCAACCGCCTCTCCATGTAAAATCGGACGTTCGATATCAATCATTACACTTTCTACGGCATGTCCAATTGTATGGCCAAAATTCAGGATTTTGCGAATATCATTTTCAAATGGATCTTCTTCAACGACCGCTTTCTTGACCAGGAGTGATATTCTTGCGACCTCTTCCCAGTCCTGGCCCGACCACTCGGAAGCACTGGTGATCATATTCCAAAGTTGCACATCCCGGATAAGGCCGTGTTTTATTACTTCGGCATATCCGCTCCGAAGTTCCTTTTGAGCTAAGGATTTCAGGAATGAGGGATCAACAAGAACTGCAAGAGGATCCCGGAATAAGCCGATCGAATTTTTGAGTCCATAGAAATCGATGCCCAGTTTTCCTCCGATCGAAGCATCAACCTGAGATAAAAGGGTAGTGGGTACCTGAATAAAAGGAATACCCCGCATGTAGGTGCTGGCACAGAATCCTCCCATATCACCAACCACTCCTCCTCCGAGGTTGATTAGGAGGGATTTCCGGTCAGTCTTAAGATCAAACATCCTTTGCCAGATTTTTTCACATGTGGGCAAACTTTTATGCTTTTCACCAGGAGCAATAATGATGCTGGCATCGATCCGGATATCTTTGTTCTTCAGAAGGGGCAGACAGCTTTGTTCGGTATGATGATCGGCCAGCATGATCACTTTAGAAGGTTTCAAATCATCAATTATCCGGTTTATTTGATTGATGCAATCGCCAAAGAAGATCTGATAACCGGGGAGATTGATGATGCTGCTGCTCGAACTTTCAGTGGGTTTTGACATTAAAATCTTTGGTTAATCGTCCGTTTATTAAATGACTGTAAGCAATGACTCAGGGTTAATTTTACCAAACTTTCACATTTGCTTTCGTCTAATAGACTTACTTTCGTACACACAAAGGTAGGAACCAAATCGCTAATCTAAAAAAACATAACCTATTGAGTGAGATTGTGCTGACCATTGACGGGGTAGATCCAATAGATCTTTATGGTGAAAACAATGTTAAATTAAATCTTCTCAAAGACGCTTTTCCCGATATCAATATTACATCCAGGGGTAACCAGTTGAAGCTGGC
>JBGTCB010000314.1:0-1514 GCA_041748995.1 Saprospiraceae bacterium
ACCCGGTCTGATTTTTCCTTCCTTTTCGGCCTGATCCAGCATCCGAACTGCCATCCGGTCTTTGATGGAATGTCCGGGGTTGAAGGTTTCTACCTTGGCGAGTACAAGACACGGCAAGTGCTTGACAATTTGATTCAACTGGATTAACGGGGTATTCCCGATCGTCTCGAGAATGTTTTTGTAGATTTTCAAGATTCCTGAAATTTTGACGACAAAGCTATTTAAAATATTAGCGACTAACACTCACCATTGATGACTTATAGCGAGATCGAACAAAAAATCTGGGATCTACTGCCCCCAAAATCCGGGCAACATCTTTGGAGATAACCATATCGATTTCTCTGGGATACAGGTGCTCCGGTATGGAGCCGATTACCTTTGCATAAGCTGTTACATCAGTCATCGGATTTTTTATTTCGATGATTGATTGCTGAGCAGCATATCGATGCATCACAAAAAGACCTTTGGTGGTTTCGGTTGATTTCCAGAATGCAACCTCATTCTTATTGACCAGACTGATTCCTTCCGAGTCGTTCTTAAACCGAGTGACGAGATCGTCCTTATTATTGGCGCCGTCTTCCTTCTCTACTTCTCCAGGATCAACGATCTTACCTACATGGACCATCAGTGGTTCGTAAGTCTGCTTCAGCCAGCCAATATGCAACGTTTGACCTTCTTTTAAATTTTCATCTTTTAAATTATTCCGGTTCGAGAGTAAGTTTGTGGGGATGTCAAAATAAACCCGGCTGATACGGAAGAGATTATCTTTCTTTTGCGCCTGGTAATAAACCGGTATAAATTCATACTTATTTTTGAAAAGGGGAAGTCTGTGAATGATTTGATCCGTACTGACGGGAATTTTAAGAATCTCAGGAAGCTGAGATGCATCCTTTTGCAGAACCGGATTGATGTCTAGTATACTCTGTTCGGAGACACCATACCCCCGGGATATGGCGTAGAGAGTTTGATGATCATGTACACGGTGATAGATCACTTTTCCTAATTTCGGGTCTACTTTGATAAAAGCTGCATCAATAATTTGATTTTGAGCCTGAAGAAGACCAAAGCTCAAAGAAATCAAAATGAGATAAAGTCGAAAGTGGATAAATCGTATATTTTTCATAGCAAGCTCTACAAAAGTAATATATATATTAAATAAAACAATAATATTTATCTATGAAGTATCTGGGAGTCATACCGGCCCGCTATCAGTCGACCCGGTTTCCGGGAAAACCACTTGTCGACATTGCAGGTAAGTCCATGATAGACCGAGTCTACCATCAGGCTCTTAAGAGTACTTTATTAGATGATGTAGTAGTTGCTACCGATGACGAGATGATTTATAATCATTGTATGAACGCCAAAATGTGGGTAATATTGACATCGACTGAACATCGTTCCGGAACTGATCGCGTAGCTGAGGTAGCCAGGCAGCTGGATGTAGAGTTTGTAATCAATATTCAGGGTGACGAACCTTTTATACCACCAGAATACAACGAATTGATATGCCGTCA
>JBGTCB010000315.1:0-1920 GCA_041748995.1 Saprospiraceae bacterium
TCACAATAGTTTGAGAAAGAATAAGAAATGCAAATACGTAAGTTCTAGTGTATCGGTTTCTGTTCATAGGCATTTGAGATTTCAGTTGGGCTATGATCTCAAGTTAAATTCGGATTTACTAGCCAGGTTTTATCCCAAAACCAAAACAAAAGTAAACCATTTTTTTTATCATTCTAGAAATTAACTTATAAGTATTTAATTTATATATAAAGTATTAGTAATATGTAGTCTGCACATTATTTCAGGTGAACCACTATTAAAAAACTCATTTCGGCAGTAAAAACGAAAACGCCACTTTCCTCAATAGTGAAAAATGGTGATAAAGATTATAAATGAATCACTTCCCCGTAGGCTGCTGCGGTGGCTTCCATAATGGCTTCACTCATGGTGGGATGTGGATGCACTGTCTTAATAATTTCATGACCGGTAGTCTCCAGTTTTCTTGCAGCGACTACCTCCGCAATCAATTCGGTAACATTGTATCCAATCATATGAGCTCCCAGCCATTCACCGTACTTTGCATCGTAAATAACCTTGACAAATCCTTCTTTATGACCGGCTGCACTGGCTTTGCCTGAGACCGAAAAAGGAAATTTTCCGACTTTGATTTCGAAACCGGCCTCTTTTGCAGCCGCTTCCGTGTACCCTACGGATGCTACTTCGGGATGACAATAGGTACAGGATGGTATGTTCTGATAGTCCAGAGCTTGCGGATTTTCACCACAAATCTTTTCTACACAAATAATACCTTCTGCGCTGGCTACGTGAGCCAATGCCGGACCCGGTATTACATCACCGATAGCATAAATCCCCGCTACATTAGTGCGATAATACGGATCGACTGTGATTAGTCCTTTATCAGATTTTATGCCAACTTCTTCTAAGCCAATTCCCTCAATATTGGAAGAGATGCCCGCAGCACTTAAGACAATGTCACATTTTATTGATTCTTCTTTGCCGGATTGACGGTTTTTGACAGTCACTGATAGTTCATTTTTCCCAATATCAACGGATTCCACACTGGTGTTGGCCAGAATATTAATACCTTTCTTCTTAAAGGATTTTGCAAGTTCTTTGGAAATGTCAGCGTCTTCCCGTGGTAGCAGACCTTGCTCGAGAAACTCAACGACTGTAACTTCCGTCCCAATGGTGTTGTAGAAATAGGCGAACTCGGCTCCAATGGCACCGGCACCTACAACCAACATCGTTTTAGGTTGTTGGGTGAGAGTCATTGCCTCTCTGTAGCCAATTATGTGTTTTCCATCGATTGGTAAATTGGGTAATTCTTTGGATCGTCCTCCGGTAGCAATAATAATATGATCTGCCTCGACTAACTGAGTTTTTCCCTCCTCTTTAACTTCAATCTTTCCGGCTTTTAATATCTTTCCAACACCTTTGATTACTTCAATTTTATTCTTTTTCATCAGAAATTGAACACCTTTGCTCATACCATCTGCTACCTGACGACTTCGTTTGATGATCTGATCAAATTGTGCAGTGCTTTTGCCCACCTCGATACCGAAATCAGCAGCATGCTGAATGTATTCAAACACCTGGGCGCTTTTGAGAAGTGCTTTAGTTGGGATGCATCCCCAATTCAAACAAATACCTCCCAGTGATTCCCGCTCAATGATGGCTACTTTTTTTCCAAGCTGTGAAGCACGGATGGCGGCAACGTAGCCTCCGGGCCCACTACCTATGACGGCGATGTCAAATTTCATTAGTTTATTTTTTGAGTTAGTGTGTCAAAGATAAACTTATCCTTTTTTTTAACTGGGTATTAACCTTTTTACCTGGCACTATTTTCCTGCACCAAACGTTTCCTGACTTATGATCACTGTATGTCTCATACTGCACACCGTTTTATTTCCTCAGGACTGGACGACATTCAAAAGCATCGAAGGCGGCTTTCAAATCGAA
>JBGTCB010000316.1:0-3569 GCA_041748995.1 Saprospiraceae bacterium
TGCGTTTGACAATTATTTCCGAAATGAAGCAAGTTATCGGGGCCTTATATTGAGAGGTGGATTACAATATCGATTTGATTTATCTCATGGTAAGGGAGCCGAGAATCCAAGGGATATTAAACTCCTTACTGTCGGTTTATCATCTACAGCTAAAACACGTTTTCGAACCTTATCCGGAGATTTTAGTTCGTTAAAAGGAATAACTTATCAAGGCTTAGCTGATGAATTTCCTGACGAGGAGACAGATACAATATATTATCGGGAAGATGTGGAGCGATTTGGGAAACTTCCGGGAGATCTCTCTTTCGGAATCGTATATCATCGTGGAACCCGATGGCTAATTGGAGCCAATATGAGATTTATCAATGGTGAAGGTTATGAAAATGAGATTAGCGACTATTCCTTGAATAATGCATTTCAGGTAGGCATGGGCCTGCAATATGTACCGGATGCCAGTTCATACAACTCCTTTTTTAAGCGGGCAATGTACCGTGGTGGATTACAAGTGGGTACTGATCCGAGGAGGATAGACGGCAACCAAATCAAAGAATTTTCATTAAATGCCGGGATTGGACTTCCAGTTGTTGTGTCAAGACAATTATCATTTATTAACTTAGGGCTCAATTACGGCAGGCGTAGCGGTAATATTCCAATTAAAGAAGGTTTTTTCGGATTTAATGTTGGTGTGACGCTCAACAATAATTTATGGTTTCTAAAAAGAAAATTTGATTAATCATGATTTCAAGAATGATCTTATTTCTGCTGGTTTTTACTTTATCGACATTTGGATCGAATGGGTATTCCCAATGTGAGAACTGGAATAATTCCCCTCAAAAGGAACAGGCTGAAAATGCGCATTCAAGTTATCGTTCGGCATTAAAGATGGATGATTTTGAATTAGCCTATGCGGAATGGAAAAAGGCATATGAGCTCGCACCGGCAGCTGATGGACTGAGAGATTTTCACTATACGGATGGTATCAAAATTTATAAGCACCAGCTTAAGCAGGCAACGGATGATGCCAAGAAAAAGGAACTGGTAGCCGGAATTTTGAAGCTATACGATGAGGCTGCACATTGCTATGAAAATGGAGGCATTACATTGAGCAACTGTGATGCCGATTGTCACAAGTCAAGGGCAGGGCAACTAATCGGAAGGAAAGCTTTTGATATGTTCTATGAATTTAATTCTCCCTATCCGGCAAACCTGGAGGCCTTTCAGAAATCTCTGGATATGGCAGGCAACGGAGTGGAATATATCATTTTTGAACCCACGGCCAATATTGTGGTATACCAGTATCAGCAGAAAAAGATGACTGCCGAGGAGGCTAGAGCAATTCATGAACAATTGGTTCAGTTAGCTGACTATGGTGTTGAAAACAGTAAAGAATATAAGGAGTATTATGAATCGGCCAAAGCCCGGATGTTGGCTAAATTTGCCGAAATTGAAAGCGACATATTCGATTGTGCTTATTTCAAGAAAAAGCTGGAACCCATGTACAACGAAAAACCAGATGACCCGGATGTTGTAAAATATGTCTACAATAAACTGGTACAGGAAGGATGTCCTAAAGAAGATGAGTTTCTTGTGAAGTTGCAGTCCACTTACGAGACCTATGCTTCAGAAGAAAACGCTCGTTTGCAGGCAGAATTTGAAGCAAATAATCCTGGAGTGTTGGCTAGCCGACTGTATAGAGATGGAGATTTTGAGACCGCAGCGGTTAAGTACAGGGAAGCTCTCGAAAGTGAAGAGGATCCGGATAAGCGGGCTGAATACTACTTTTATATAGCTTCCATTGAATTTCGAAAGCTCCATAAGTGGCCTGAAGCTCGAGCTAATGCTTTAAAAGCCTCACAATTAAGGCCCAACTGGGGTCAACCTTATATGTTGATAGGGGATATTTATGCTCAGGCAGCAAAGACCTGCGGTGGCGACGCATGGGGTCAGCGGATCGTGATTCTGGCTGCTCTTGATAAATATATCCACGCACGATCCATTGATCCTTCAGTAGACGAAGATGCCGGAAGGAAAATAGCTATTTACAACGGTAACCGGCCCAGCAAGGATGATGCATTCATGCGAGGTCATAAAGAAGGAGATGTCTTAAGTACCGGTTGCTGGATAGGAGAGAGTACTAAATTGCGAGTGCAATAAATCCCTCTGAAATAATAAATCCATATATTTCAATGGATCATCAGAAAGCTTCGTGATTGATATGACGAAGCTTTTTTATTAGGTATAAAATTTTAACATGATGAAAAATGGGGTACTATCCATTATCGTAGCTATTCTTGTATTGACGACTGTAGGCTGTAGTCCCAAAATGTCTCAACAAACTACAACGGTTACAAAGCCGGTTCAGAAAAAACCCACCGGTCCTTGTGGCAAATTCGAGGATGCAACAGACACGGAAACAGCGATGAACGCTCATGTGATCTACCGTGATTTTTTAAGACAAAATGATTATGATCAGGCATTGCCCTATTGGCGAATCGCATACCGGCTTGCTCCAGCTGCTGATGGTCAGCGGAATACCCATTTTGCGGATGGAATCCGGTTTTATGAAAATTTCCTTTCTGCTACAGATGATGAAGCCGAGAAGGAGGCGTTTATCGACACTATTTTTCAGATGTACGACCGGATTGAGCAGTGTTATGGAGAAGTGGGCTATGTATCTGGTCGCAAGGCATTTGACTTATATTACAAGTATAAGGATCGGGCATCTGAAGATGAAATCTTTCGTCTCTTTCAAAAGTCAATGGATGCGGATGGTAAGGATGCTCAGTTTTTTATTTTAAATCCATTTACAGACCTCTTGGTTAGGCACTATTTTGCTGAAAAAATCGATCTGACCGTTGCCCAAAAGTATGAGGCGTTGATCAGAAACCGGTTGCAGATCGGGTTGGAAAGTGGAGATAGTAAAGAACAATGGCAGATTATAAATGAATATGTGCCGCATCGTCTTGAGGCCTTTGAAGGAGTCAAGGGATTTTATGGATGTGATTATTATCAGAATAAATATTGGCCGGTGTATGAAGCCGACTCAACAAATTGCGACGTGATCGGACAAGTATATGGACGATTGAGATGGGGAGGTTGTGACACCAGTGCAATCGAACTAGTATCGTTAGTCGAGGCTGGGAAACGTCATTGCAGGACAGCAATTGAACCTTCAGATGCACAATTAGCATATAAAGCACTACGGGAAGGAAATTACGAAGATGCAATCACCCGATTTCAGGAAGCCGCTAATAATGCCGACAGCTCGGATAAAAAAGCCAATTATCTGTTGCTCATGGCCAAAATATATTATCGGGATTTGAAGAATTTTCCACTGGCAAGAAAATTTGCCCTCGAAGCAGCAGCAGAAAGACCTAATTGGGGCGAACCATATCTCGTAATTGGTCGACTTTATGCTTCAAGCGGACCTCTATGTGGTCCGGGACGTGGTTGGGATAGCCAGATAGTTGTATGGCCGGCTATCGATAAATGGAATTATGCAAAACGTATTGATCCCTCTGCAGCAGCAGAAGCCAATCAATGGATAAACACGTATTCTAAATATATGC
>JBGTCB010000317.1:0-2499 GCA_041748995.1 Saprospiraceae bacterium
AGCCTGCTTTTGCTGAACAATGCAAGCTGGCTGCTATGGAGATTTATCAAATGGGCAAAAGACAGGAAGGTTATCAGCAGGGAAATTCTTATGGGGCTCCCTACCGCTACAATGAAGATTCATGGGCCGATGACATGGAATGGGGAGCAGCTGAGTTGTTTAAACTAACTGGTGAAAAACAGTATCTCGATGATGCCATTCATTATGCAAACATCATTCAGGAGGATGGCTGGATGGCCAGAGATTCCATGAACCACTATCAGAAATATCCTTTCATGAATATGGGTCACAATGCATTGTACCAGATTGCACCAGACTCGATGAAATCAAAAATCAGCTCCTGGTACCAGCTCAATATCGAAAAAGTAGCTACCCGTGCCAAAACAAATGCTTTTGGTATTGGAATTCCGTTCCTCTGGTGTTCCGCTAATCTGACTGTCAATTTTATAACCCAGATTATTCTGTACGAAAAGATGACCGGTGACTTCCAATACCATGGCCTCATGGCCCAACATCGCGACTGGTTGTTTGGTCGCAATCCCTGGGGTACCAGCATGTTTACCGGTATTCCGGAAAATGGCGAATTTCCCGAGGATGTTCATCTGGCAGCAACAGCACTTTTGAAAACAACTCCGGCAGGAGGGCTTATCGATGGTCCGATCTACGTTTCGACTTTTAAGAGTCTTCTTGGCCTTGCCCTCCACCAGCCCGATGAATTTTTTGCTTTTCAAAACGACTTTGTGATCTACCACGATGATATCGGGGACTATTCGACAAATGAACCCACCATGGATGGTACTGCTGATGCTATTTTAATGTGGACCCTATTGGAATAAGTGTCATCTGTTGTAGATTAGTCACTGCTATGACAATTGTCAGTAAAATATATAAGCGGAAATTAGATTTTGAGAATCTTAACAGTTTTATGAAATATGAAATATGAGTGAAAAAAACATGATCCGGGCTGGAATTTGGATTGACACGAGGACTGCTGATCTCATTTTTATCCGGAATAAAGAGGTGACAACACTTGTAGTAAGATCAGAAATCGAAGAATATAACCCTAAAGGTGGTTCAAGAAGTAAAACTCCCTGGGGGCCCATGCAAAAAATGGATGAAAAGAAATACTTAGAACGCAAGAATCAACAGCATCAGCAATACTTTGATTCTATTCTGGATCGGGTGAAAGATGTTGAAGAGTTGTACATCTTTGGTCCTGCAGAGGTCAAACAAGGACTGAGAAAACATCTCAATGATTCTGCAATCTTCAAAGGTATAGTGCTCGCAGTGGAGACAGCTGATTCGATGACTGAAAATCAAAAAATTGCTCAGGTCAAAGAATTCTTTCAAATACCATAGTTTGTGTCTCCTGATTTCGTTCCAACTCACCTGATTGAAAGATCGGTGGTGCATGTACTCAATTTTCTATTCGGGAAAATAACTTCCAAAAACATCTTCTCTGGTTTTATCCCCGCACTATGAAAGAAGTAATTGTCTCATTATCGGCACGTACCAGGCGATGAAATAAATTTGCATAGCAACATAAAACATTGCAAATGTCCCGTTCTTCTTCCTTGAATTTTGAAGAATCATAGTACTGCATTTAATTTCAAATAAAAGCCTATTCTTTCTCAGTATGAATAAAATAAATAAACCTGGAGCTATGAATATGGACCAAACAGAAATAAAAGCGATAAAAATCAACCGGGAGTCGTATCTGGAGGGACCTAAAAGCAGAATGAACGAACTCTGGTTTTCATTCGAAATTTTCTTTCAATTTCTTAAAGGATTCCGAAAGTTGCATTTCGTTGGTCCCTGCATAACCGTTTTCGGATCGGCAAGATTTAAAGAAGGTGAACCTTATTATCAACTCGCTTATAATGTTGGTAAAATGATTTCACAAATGGGTTTTAGTACCATGACCGGAGGAGGTCCCGGGATTATGGAAGGAGCTAACCGGGGAGCTTATGAAAATAATGGATATTCGGTTGGTTGCAATATCGAACTGCCATTTGAACAATCGCCAAATCCATTCATGCATACCTGGGTCAATATAAAATACTTCTTTGTCAGAAAATTTCTATTGCTAAAATATTCCTACGCCTTTGTAGTTTTACCGGGTGGGTGGGGCACTATGGATGAAATGTTCGAAACTCTAACCTTAATTCAAACGGCAGTGATACAAAATTTCCCGATTGTAGTGATGGGTAAAGATTACTATCAGGATCTATTTAATTATCTTGATTTTATGGTCGAACAGCGAACAATATCTCCTTCCGACCTTTTATTGATCAAATTCACCGATAATTTTGCGGACGCTGAGGAGCACATTATGAAATACATAAGTACAAACTATAAAGTTACTGTACGGAAAAAACCTATTTGGTGGCTTCTGGAAAAAATGTAAAATAGAGTTTCGTGGCACTTTTTCAAATATATACAATCTTACTTCATGTGATATAATAGGTAGCTCGCACTTTCATACCATTTAGCGTACTG
>JBGTCB010000318.1:0-3275 GCA_041748995.1 Saprospiraceae bacterium
TTTTTTCAAAGGATCTACACAATACAGCCTGAATCCCGGAAGGGTTCTGTCACACCAGTTTATACCTAGGCTTCTTCCTCAGCACTTCCAAGTTAGATTATTATAACTACAACCACTTTTGTATTAAGGATCCCGGTTAAAATGCAACCAAAGACAGCGATGTGGGCAGGCCATTCTCCAAAGGATAAGTGAACTGGTGGGGGAATGGACAAATTTCTCTTTTTGATTTAAATAAACTCTTAGATTATTCGACCGGCTTTGACTTCAATTTCTGAACCTTCAGCAAGGAAAACGGAGGTCGGGGTTTGGAAATCCAGGAATTTAAATTCTTGTCCATAGTTTTCACCATAGTTTACCTCTATTTGATAGTCAGTGGTCTTGTAGATCTTCCACCTGGGGTGTTCCACTCCGTATTCTGCCGTGATTTGGTCACCGACCTTTGTGTAGCCCCAATAGTGTTCGGTGATAAACTCTTCTTCACTTCCGTTTGAGATCTCCGATAATTCTTTTTTTGTGCTGACTTTGATTGAATTCCAATGATTTAGATTTTTCCATCGGTATTCAATGGATAATATGTCATGGGTACTCTCCCACTGATGATGCATGGGATGGGTTTCATAATGTTCTTTGTAGATCGTATTTGCAATAAAGGTTAATGCTGCTCTTGGAACAATTTCTTTGATAAAAACCACACCCCGTTTCCATCCGTCCTGATCTTTATAGCGAACATAAAATCTGAGATTTACTTCTTCAAAGTTTGTATGAAAGGGAATTTTCATGCCTTTTATGCGGGTATTTATGAACATGAATCCGACCAGACTAACATAACACGCATCGTTCCATAAATCAATTTCGGTTTTGAATGGCACGAATCGGTCAAGGATTTTTTTGTCTACCGGATAATTGACCATCAGGAGTTTTCGCCATTCGGCCTTTAAAAATGTATTTATCACGGTTATTTTATTCTTTTGTTATAGGACCTGATCAGAAAAGGATTTGCAATTCAGCTATATTATGTGTAGAAAAAGTTCGGTCAGCAACTGGGTTGATTTTATTTTTTCTATAAATTCTTTTAGAAAAATCACAACATTTTCCCTTGCTTCACGAGGCAGCATTTTAGCGAGAAAATTAACTGACGGAATGATTGCTACTTCACTTAATCAAATGCAAAAACCTGGTTTGCCGTGGTATAAAAAATATGGTCAACAGCTTCCCTGGGCAATTTGATGCCTTGAAATGGTCCGTCGATCAGGTCACTTTCCATTTCCTGGTCGGTCACAAAGAAAGTCCAGTCTCGCATCCAGGTATCGTGGATCCTTTCTGCCAGACTGATGGGATCTGCCGTACCATTGTCTCCCAAATCCGTCGCATACATAATCCGATTCTGGTGTTTGATAAAAAAATTACGCACCCTTTCGGGGTCTTGCTGCGCCTGGTAGAAAACCTGGCCCATACGGGCTGCAAGGTCGATGGTGGTATTTGGATACTTGTCCAGCCAGGCCGACAAGGTATCGACATTCCATTCGATACTGGCCATGTGGGCACCGACAAATCGAATTTGAGGATGTTTGTCAAGAAGCTGGTCCCGGGCTGCCATCAGTTCATGGTAGGAGGGAAGATCCGGATGCTGGTACATATGGTACTGTGGATTTTCTTCGAAATAATTCCGGTCGTTGTTGGTAGTCATTTCTTCCAGAGGCAACCAGCAGTTGAGGGGTTCACCCAGATGCGCAAATAAGAGACGATCCTGTTGTTTGAGGTGGTTAAACACCGCATCGAACCGCGGATCATGGATCATTACATTTGAATCGTTGGTATCCTTAAGGACCATACCGATGTTTTTCCAAACCTTAATACCGATAGCACCCCGGTTGAAACAACTATCCATCCAGGCGATGGCTTTGTCCGACCAACCCGGCTCATGAAAATCTTCCACACTGAATGAGGTAATCGTCCGGTAGCTTTCCGGATGGGCTTTCTGCTGGATTTCGACAAAATCAAACTGATTTCGCACTCCTTCCCAGGTACCTCTACCATCCACGACAATATTGACGAGTTTGAAGTTGTCCTTATTGGCCTCATTAACAAATACATCCCGATCCGTGCGGATATGGACATGTACATCTGCTTTAGGCACCTCAGGGTAATCCTCTATGGTATAAAAATCCCCTCCGGCACAACCGGTCAGCATGAATGCTGTAGTGAGAAGCGTGGAAATCGAAATGAGTGTGGATGAAGTTTTCATGGTGATATTGATTTCTGAGTAATATATTCGTTAAGTTGTTTTTAACAGCCGGTTTTTTGGACGTCACCTTCTTTGGGGAGGTCAAGTTTCGAAAAGATGTAAAGTATTCCTTTTCTCCTCCGGTCTTTATCTTTTCATACGAATGTAGGTAATTTCTTTAACCCCCAAAGTTGTCATATGATCGCCAATTATCGGGTATGATATCATTTCAATTTCTAAATGTAATCAGAAACTTTGTACCTTCGTTAACCTTGCTTTCGACGCTGATCTGTCCTCCTAAACTGGTGATGTGATTGTATACGAGGTAAAGACCGATGCCCTTACTATCTGAGTGGCTGTGAAATTTCTGATTCAATCCAAAAATCTTGTCTTTTACTTTCTCCATGTCAAAGCCCATTCCGTTGTCAATGTATATCATCCAGCTAACTTCATCGATTTTCTCCGAATAAATGGAAATAATTGGGGCATGGCCGGGTTGGGCATATTTAATGGAATTGGTAATCAGATTTAAAAAAATACTTTCCATATATGAAGGATTAAATTTGACGGAACTCAATTCAGAAAAATCTGAATGAATGGTAGCCTTGGCTTCCCGAATCAAGTTTCTGATGGACTGCAGTACTTTATTCAGAGTTTCGTCAAAATTTACTTGCTCAATTTTGGCCTCTACACTGTGCTTTTGATTTAATACATCGACATATTTATCCAGGGTTTCTTTCAAATTTTCACCGGCCAATTTTAAAATATTCATCAATTCCAGGGTTTCCTCATCAGAAATCTTGGACATCTCGATCAAATTTAAAATGGAGAGAACATTACCGACCGGAGATCTTAAATCGTGAGATGTTGTATAGGTCAACTGCTTTAAATCCTTATTAATCCTGGTAAGATCGGCCAGCAGGGCATTTCTTTCGGTTTCCACTTTTTTTTGATGGGTAATGTTTTTAGCAATGGCAAAAATTAATTGATCGCTCTCCACCTTTAGGGATGTCCATGACAGCCATACCATTTCTCCACTCTTGGTAATATA
>JBGTCB010000319.1:0-5879 GCA_041748995.1 Saprospiraceae bacterium
TTATAAGTGTCTTTGTCAAACTTTCCGCCGGCATGGAGTATAGTCATAACTACTTCTAAAGCCGACTTTTGCAATTTCTCATGTAAATCTACCGGTATGCCCCGACCATTGTCTCTGACCGTCATCGACTCATCTTTATGCACGATCATATCAATGCGGTCACAATGACCAGCCAGATGTTCATCGATCGAGTTGTCGACCACCTCCCAGGCCAGATGATGGAGACCTTTGTAATCGGTACTTCCGATATACATTCCAGGTCTTTTTCTTACCGCTTCGAGTCCTTCCAGTGCCTGAATATTACTTGCACCGTAATCATTTTTTTGTTGAGTCATTAATAGATCCTTTAAGTGATGATTTTGGAGTGGCAAAGATACGGTTTTACAGTGGCTTTAAGCATTTTATTCTGTTGTTAAATCGTTAATTTATAGGATATTGCATAGATCTTTTTTCTTTATAAATTCCCATGGATCGTATTGTATTTTTGATGACTTTTTTCTATGAAAAATGAACTTTTTTGAAAGAATTTATTGTCCATTCTGAAGCAGAATTATCGGAGGTGGCCGATTTTTTACTGAGTCTGCTCCCCGATCGTCCGGTAGTAACACTGACTGGAGAAGTGGGAACGGGAAAAACGGCTCTGGTCAAATCTATTTGCCGGTTGCTTGGAGTCATAGACGACGTTTCGAGCCCGACTTTTGCTATTGTCAATACCTATTTGACTGACTCCGACCGGCCGGTATACCATATCGATCTTTACCGGCTGGTATCTGAGGAAGAATTGGTACAAATTGGGATCGATGATTATCTTTATTCTGGAGAAATCACTTTCATTGAGTGGCCGGCTTTCATCTCCGGTAATCTTCCTGATAATACACTGGAGATACGACTGGAACATATTGATAAACAAACACGAAAAATTGTAATTTTATAATTACACGACCTGGACCATATGAGTGATCCGAATAGAATGAGAAGTCAGGAATTCATCTGGGAGACCAAATCGGAGGTGCTGGATGTCTCCCGGGGACAGAAAAAATTATTCATCGGTATTCCGGTGGAAAGTACCCTTCAGGAAAACCGCGTAGCATTGGTGCCTTCTTCCGTCTCTACTCTGGTGGCCAGAGGTCACCGGGTGGTGATTGAAAGCGGTGCCGGTGAAAAATCTAATTTCTCCGACAGTGAATACAGTGAAGTAGGAGCCGAAATTGCACATAGCAGGCAGGAAGTTTTTAAAGCGGATTGTCTGATTAAAGTGGCACCACCTACGCTTGATGAAATCGACCTGCTTCATCCCAATCAACTACTCATTTCTCCTCTTCATCTGCCATATCTTACGGAGCAATACCTTTTAAAACTTAAACAGAAGCGGGTCATTGCCCTGGCGATGGAATACCTGCAGGATCGGGATGGATCATTTCCTGTGGTACGTATCATGAGTGAGATTGCCGGTATCTGTGCTATTCTCACCGCCGCCGAATTACTATCAACGACCAATGGTGGCAACGGTCTATTATTAGGAGGCATCAGTGGTGTGCCTCCGGCTAAAGTGGTGATTCTGGGTGCAGGAGTTGTTGCAGAGTACGCTACCCAGTCGGCTTTGGGCCTGGGAGCAATGGTCAGTGTTTTTGACAATAACATTTATAAAATCATGCGCCTGCAAAACCGGTTGGGTAGAAAGCTCTTTACTTCCGTACTCAATCCGGTCTACCTTGAACGCGAAATGATTACAGCGGATGTAGCGATTGGTGCCATTCATTCAAAATCGGGAAGAGCTCCGATGGTCGTTTCGGAAGACCTGATTAGAAAAATGAAACCGGGCTCAGTGATTGTTGATGTTAGCATCGATCAGGGAGGGTGCTTCGAAACCAGTGAAGTGACGTCTCATGAAAGACCCACCTTCATAAAACATGACGTCATTCATTATTGTGTGCCCAATCTTTCAAGCAAGGTATCACGCACGGCATCCGTGGCTGTAAGCAATATTCTTACACCAATACTATTGCAGGCTGGAGAAACTCCCAGTCTGGAGCGACTGTTTTTTGATCATCTGGGTCTTCGTCATGGTATCTACACCTACAAAGGTTGCCTGACCAATGAATACCTCTCCCAGCGATTTCAAATCAAATACACGGATCTGGATCTGTTGTTGACGGCCAATTTGTAATGGATGAACTTTAATCGCACTGTTACCGGTTTTTGCTTTATCCGGAAGGTCCCTGTCTTTCTTTATTTGTTAATCTCTATACTTCCCAGCCTTTCCTATAAGTTCTGGTTACAAACTGATTGGCCTCTTCCAGGTTGGTAATTCTGATATTTTCCCCATCCCACAATAATTTTTTCCGGGCATAAAACTCCATTTTTCCCATACTGTTTTCCCGTCTTAACATATAGCTACGAATAGCCAGATTACCCATCAAAACGGTTTCTGTCATTGGGCCGGCATAATCAAAGGATGAGGTCAAAGCCAGGTGTTCCGGACTATTAAAGCCTGCTTTACAGGCATCCACCCATTTACGCTGATGGCCATATTCCGGTTCATCCTGATCCTCTACCTGCGGACCAATTTCTATGGTGCCATCATTCAGGTACAACTTCGGCATCAAAGGTGAACTGTCATTAATGTTGGTCGAGATAATCCCTTTATCTCCGATGATTAATACGCCATTGTTACTCTGAGACCCACCAATGTCATGATCGGCAGGAATTATCTCGGGGTGTGAAGGCCTGATACCCCCATCACTCCACGTCATTTCAATGGGAGATTTGCTTTTATCGGTAGCCGCAAAATGCAAGGTGATAAACGAAGAGGGAGGACATCCTTCCGGATGATAATCTGCATTCCACATTTGTGTGTAAACAGACCCTACACTACATTCGGCATCGGTGGGATACTTTAGACCTAAAGTTCTGAAAGGTATATCTATGAGATGGCAACCTACATCACCGAGAGCTCCCGTGCCGTAATCCCACCATCCTCTCCAATTAAATGGGTGCAGATTAGGAGTATATGGAATCATAGGAGCCGGACCCAACCAAAGATCCCATTGTAAGTCCTTCGGTTTTTGGGATTCGTCCGGGTCTGGCATGGCAAAACCCTGAGGCCAGACCGGCCGGTTTGTCCAGATCTGCACTTTGGATATTTTACCTATGATCCCGGAGTCAACCCATTTTTGCACCATACCCAGCAGAGGATTTGATCCACCCTGATTGCCCATCTGACTGACAATTCTATTCTCTCTTGCCATTTCAGTAAGTAACCTTGCTTCCCTGATATTATGGGTCATCGGTTTTTGAACATACACATGTTTTCCCCGTTCCATAGCAAAGACTGCAGCAGGGGCATGAATATGATCAGGGGTAGAAATAGTTACGGCATCGATATCTTTTTCATTATCCAGCATAAGTCGATAATCCTGGTAGATTTTTGCCTGAGGAAAAGCCTCGACTGAACTTGCTGCCGATCCTGAAAAATCGACATCACAAAGTGCGGCTATTCTTTCCCGGCCTTCTACGGAAGCGTTACGAATATCACTCCTACCCTTACCTCCGGCACCAATTGCTGCCAGATTAAGCTGGTCACTGGGAGCAGTGTAACCTTTCCCTCCCAGCACATGTCGGGGTACCAGGAAAAAAGATGATGCTATAGCGCCTTTTTTAACAAAAGTTCTTCGGGATGTTGACTTCTCCGTATATCGTTCTTTCATGTAATAGATTTTATTTTAATGGCATAATTCGAACTAAGTTTCAATTTTCTGTTGAACCTTCCAATATACAAAATCTTGCAAGATTACCCTGGCATCGTTAACCAAGGTCGATTTGGTTTAATAACCTGGACAATAATTGTTTCCTGAAATTCAATCTTTCAACGAAAATACTTCCCACTGCAGTGGAGTGACATTTTTGTCAAAATAGTTTTTCCCAAATTTTTTCGCCTCTATAAGTATGCTGCTGTCACGTTTTGTCGTGCTCCAAAAGTGGATTAAAATACTATCTTGCTGAAACGAATTTAATCAAGAAATAATGCGAAGGATATTACTGATACAAATTACATTATTATTTTCCATTTCTGCCATGTCACAAAACAGAACTACAGGAAAAACCTTTGCCACCAGGTCGGAGGTATTGGCTCAGGAGGGGATGGTAGCAACCTGTCAGCCCCTGGCTACTCAGGTAGCTCTGGACATTTTAAAAAAGGGAGGAACTGCCGTTGATGCCGCGATCGCAGCCAATGCGATGTTGGGACTGGTTGAACCAGCAAACTGTGGCATAGGTGGAGATCTGTTTGCAATAGTCTGGGATGCAGCATCCAAAAAACTTTATGGATTAAATGCCAGCGGAAGGTCACCGGGCAATCTCTCTGCCGATTATTTTAAAGAGCGTAATTTGAATTATATTCCCAATACCGGTCCTCTTCCTGTATCCGTACCAGGATGTGTAGATGGATGGGATATGCTTCACAAGAGATTTGGAAAATTAGACATGAAGGATATTCTTGCACCGGCGATATCTTATGGAAAAAAAGGGTTTCCAATGACGGAAGTAATCGCCGACGAAATGAAAGGTAGTGCAAGGCCGAGAGTGAACCTGCCCGGATTTAAGGAAACATACATGCCCAATGGACACATACCGGCAAAAGGTGAAATCTTTATGAACCCTAACCTTGCTAAGACCTATGAGATGATTGCTTCAGAAGGAAGAGATGCTTTTTATAAAGGATCGATTGCCAAAACCATTGATTCATATATAAAAGAAAATGGGGGATTTCTTTCTTATGAAGATTTAGCCGCTCACACTTCCACCTGGATTGATCCAGTCAGTGTTAATTACCGGGGCTATGATGTGTGGGAACTACCCCCTAATGGACAAGGCATTGCAGCCTTACAGATGTTAACTATTCTGGAGGGCTATGATATTGCTGCTATGGGGTTTGGTTCTACTGAGTATCTCCATGTTTTGACCGAAGCCAAGAAATTGGCCTTTGAAGACCGGGCTAAATTTTATGCTGATATGGATTTTAATAAAATTCCGGTAGAACAGTTAATTTCTAAATCTTATGCAGATCAAAGGCGCAAGCTTATTCATTTGGAACACGCAGCGGATGAGTATCCTGCAGGTGAGATCGAAAATGGAAATACGACTTATTTAACCGTGGCTGACAGCGAAGGAAATATGATTTCTCTTATCCAAAGTAATTATGACGGATTCGGCTCGGGAATGTGCCCACCAGGATTAGGTTTTGCCCTGCAAAACCGGGGCCAGATGTTTAATGTCCAGGTTCCTGATCATGTTAATTACCTGCAACCCTCGAAACGACCTTTTCATACTATTATACCGGCTTTCATTACAAAGGATGGAAAACCTTTCGTGAGTTTTGGCCTTATGGGTGGTGCCATGCAACCTCAGGGACACGTCCAGATCGTCATCAACCTGATCGATTTTGGCATGGATCTTCAGGAAGCGGGAGATGCTCCCCGAATGCGTCATGTTGGGTCCTCACAGCCGATGGGCTCGAGAATGGATGATGGAGGAATTCTGAATTTAGAAAATGGCTTTGAATATGAAGTAATCAGAGGCCTCGTAACAAAAGGTCATAAAGTCCAGTTTTCGGTGGGTAGTTATGGGGGTTATCAGGCCATTAAATGGGATGAAATAAACCAGGTATATTATGGAGCTTCCGAGTCCCGAAAAGATGGACAGGCGGCCGGATATTAAAGAGTAATTTATTTTCATTGCAGCCATTAAAAAGAAAGGACCATACTCCGTAGAGTATAGTCCC
The DNA here is from genome assembly GCA_041748995.1 of Saprospiraceae bacterium. Lineage (GTDB taxonomy): Bacteria > Bacteroidota > Bacteroidia > Chitinophagales > Saprospiraceae > JABDMH01. The sequence continues at coordinate 5,780 of JBGTCB010000319.1, forward strand.
ATTCTGTCACTGACGTTGATTTCAATTTTTAACCTTTTCCGCATTGGTCCTGGTCATACTCCTTGGAGAACTTGTCGATATTTTGGGTTCCCTTTCTACC
>JBGTCB010000320.1:0-3807 GCA_041748995.1 Saprospiraceae bacterium
TTTAATATTTTAGCTGAATTTTCGATAACTTGACCATTTTAATCGGTGCTTCGTCCAGTTATCCTAATCAGTGCGGTTTCTCAAATATATAAAATATTTATATGTATTGCGGAAAAATCTTATATTGACCTAAGTAGTTACGAAAATTTTAAGTGAATGCTATTTGATTAAGTGATAATTTTCTTCTAACGTATACGAAAACAGGCAATAAAGACTAAGAAAACATTCGGGCAGACAGGTAAGAAGGAAAGGAAGTCACGAAGCTTTGCGCTTCGTATCAAGTTCATTGTTTGCTGACAGTTTTGCTTACTAAGCTGCGGTCAGCACAGATCGAAATCGCCACCTTCTTGTAGCTGAAACCGATGTTAGACCCAATGTAATAATAAACACTTAATTTTTAAATACTTAATATTATGAAAAAATTAACCAAATTAGGAATGATAATATTTGTACTTTTAAGCTTAGCAACTATTGGCTTAATGTCTTTCAAATCTACTTCAGAGGAACAAAAATTTATCTTTGTTCGAACAATTGAATCAGAGTATAGTATGGCAAATCCTGTAATTTTGGTTACAGATGGAGTTAAAATATTAAGTTCTGAAAAACTTCAAAGGACAAGATCATACTCCTTCGATGCAAATTCATTAAAAATTACCTCAACTTTACATGAAGTCATACAAAGGGGATATAGATTAATTAGTTCCTCTAGTGGAGGGGGTGATGGTTATACAATTACTACATACATTTTTGACAAAAATTAAATTTAATATTTCAATAGGCTTAAAGTAAAGGGTAAGACTAGAACACTTGGATGATTTGTAGTATACCCTAACTGACGATAATTAGACTTGGGATTTGAAAAATGAAATCATTGAAATAAAGATAATATTTCCGAACTCTCATAACTGCACCGACCGCCACTGGTTGCTTCAAAGACAGACCAGAGAAAGGCAAAGAACTTTGTGTAAAATATCTTTATGGTTTTATAATAAGTGTCAAAATATCTTAAAACAGTGGAGACCAGCGACCACTTAAAAAACGGGGCTTAACCGAAAAGCCAAATGAGTAGGTACTAAAAAATTAAACGTAATGAAAAAACAGACTTTATTCATTGTATTCGCATTAATTGGCATGTTACATGGAACGGAATCATCTGCTTTAGGCACCACCGTACCTTCAAATTATTTCTCGATCTATACTCCTCTTGAATTAGATAGTATTGATAGAGTATTTATCAGAATATATGAATCATTTATTAACCTGGGCCCCAAATCTGAAATTGTCATAACGCAGGGCGACAAAACCGAAACCATTGCCTTAATGACTAATGAAGACTCCAACCGAAAGCATATTAATAATGTTATTTTTAGAACATTAAACAACTATTTTGAAAATGGCTATGTTATAGAAAATTCAACCACCATAAGCATAGGATCTGTAGGAGTTACAACTTACATTCTTGAGAAAAAGTAGAAGCAGCTACCCAAAAGTGGCGGTGACGTGGTTAATTAGGTTTTCCCACTAAGGAGGGACAGCTCGTGCTTCTATCAAAGTTTGTGCCTGGCTTACATTCCGGCCTAAAGGGGGATAGATTCTTTGCTTGTAAAGCTTCGGGTAGCAGTAAGAATTTCGCGGTCATGTCCGGGCGAGAGTTCAAACACAGGGCAGAAACGCGGCGGAGTCTAGCAAAAATTCCTTCTCTCTCGGGCGGGTAGCAGGTGCTAACAACGCACAGTCGCCAAATGGACAAAACAGCACCCTAAATGCATGCGTGGTACATATCTGGTGGATTTGCGCATGGACATTGTGCGCGTTTGCTTGGTTTAGTTTAATTTCACGGTAACACAGTGAAACTTGAGTATCCGGATGTTTTTGGACTGGAGGTCGGTGGCTGTAGTCAAACGTTGTAGGATATACAAATTGTACAAATCATGAATGCTTGGGGAATAACGATAATTCTGCTTTGGACTATCTCAGTCAATGGACAAAATACATTTGTAAGAATTCTGGAGCAGGGAGAAATTAAGGGCTTAGAGAGAGCTGAAGGAGATAACTTCCTGATTGCAGGTACTAAACGCGGTCGTGATCAAGATCTTTTTATAGCATCAATAGATAGTGATGCAAAAATTAGCTGGATTAAACAATTTGGTACTGAAGGTATAGATAACCTCGAAAGAGACGGTTTCATGAAGACTTCTTCAAATTCTTTCTTATTACTGCAGAACTCATTCAATTATATAGATAGCACCTACATGAATGTGGTCGTTCATTTCAACGCTGAAGGTGAAACGATCTGGACAGTACCCTTTGAGAATGAGCAGAGATTTACACTAAAAAGTATTATTGAACTTGATACCACATTTGTGGTTATAGGGGATGATTCAGATGATGTCATTGTTCAGTATATATCTAAAAATGGGCACTCAACAAAAAGGTTAACATTTGGTACACCTGAAAGGGATCTGGTTAAAGCTTCAGCAAAAGGAGATGACGGATTTTGTATTGTTGGTAACCATGGACATCGAACTAGAGAGTCGATTTTTGCAATCATTTTAGATGATGCAGGAAGGTTAATCTGGAAGGATACCTTTGAGACTTCCAACAGCAATCTTGTTGAGGATGTAATATTCCTGGATGGTAATTGGTACATAGCAGGTTCAACTTTTGTAGGCCCGGGACAGAACAACGATAGGCCCCTCTTTTATAAAATTGCAGGCGCAGGAGTAAACATTACTGCTGATTCCATTGATACTGGTGAACTTCAGGATGCTACTCCATTTAAGATGGCAATAGATACAGGGCACGGTTTGGTATTCGTTGGACCAATTACAAAAGAATCGGCCCCGAATAATTGGAAGGGGAATCACTTTTATATAGGTAAGCTGGATGAAAATTTAAATCTTCAATGGTCAAATATTATTGAATATGATAAATGCATGTTTGGCTGTGTCTCGACTGCATTTTGGCCGCACACTGTGCAGGTTTATGACGACTTTATCATTTCAGCAGGAAGTTACCAGGATTCAATGTTTATCATAAGATCCACTATTGAAGGAACTGTACCAATAAAAATAGAGAACTTCGATCAGCCAAAATTCAGTATATATCCGAATCCCGCAAGTTCAACTATAAATATTGAAGTAACTGACAGTGAACAATTATTACCTGACGGCATCGTATATCTCTATCAAGATGAGAGAAAAGTACTTGAGAGGGAGATTAAACCAAACCAGATTTTGAATATCGATTGTTCACAACTAAGCTCCGGGTTGTACTATGTAAGAATCATGGACAGGAAATCGAGAACACTATTAATTGAAAAGATAATTATCTTCAGATGAGGATACATCCTGTAGCAGGCCGTGATGACGCCAAATGTTTCAAACATTGTCTATGCTTTTTTTTAATAGGGGTACGACTTCCCAGCCGTATGCAGCATGCCCCTGGTTGGTATTTTTTTCATGAGTTATTCTGTTCTAATGTAGCACCATTTCAACAATAAAGATCATACACTACAGAGGATTTCGGTAGAAAATATATCTTCGTTTTGTTTTGGCGGGGCAAAATATACGTATATAGATGGCAATGGGAAGATTACTAATGGAGTTCCCGCCGATGGATACGCCAAAGAATTCCATAATAGGATTTTGATATGAACTGTTTTCTAACAATGTATACCAAGGCAGCCGGGTTTCGGCACGACCGACTGGATTCACTTGACGTTGGGCTAGTAAAACAATAAAACTTATATTCGGAAAAAAATTAGTAAATCAGTCAAATAATGAAAAAAAGAATTGTAATACTCAC
>JBGTCB010000321.1:0-6938 GCA_041748995.1 Saprospiraceae bacterium
TAGTAAAATGCAAGCCAGACAAGGCTGGAGGAAGGAAGATAGCCGTAGCTATCTGACTGACGATCAACGAAGTATGTCGAAGCATATTACTAAATAAATTTTTGAATAAAATTGTTTTTACCATGGACGAGGTTAATAGAGGTGCTCTAAAATAAAACCTTAGCGTCTTTGCGACTTTGCGAGAAATAGAGGGAACTGATTGCTTCCAGGAATCCAGTTCTAAATACTCCCACATCGAATTTATTTTTTTCAACGGTTTAGAGACTAGAGAAAAAATGGCTTTAATGCATAAAAAGGAATCTACTACTTTGTCTTGGCTAAAATAATGGCCGATTTATCCGCTCTTCTTTGAAGTAATATATCAATAGCTACAGCCAGAATAAGAATAATACCAAGAATAATTTGTTGCCAGTATCCTGATACTCTCGACAGGATCATAATGTTCCCTATAATACCCATAAAAAAAGTCCCCAAAAGAGCCCCAATAATTTTACCCTGACCACCCGACAGACTTGCCCCTCCCAGTATTACTGCGGTAATAACCCGGAGTTCCATTCCCTGGCCGGCAGTAGGCATTGCCGCTCCCAATCTCGACGCCAGGATAATTCCTGCCAGCCCTGCCAAAAAACTCATCAATATAAAACTGTAGATCTTCATCCGTTTAACTCTGATTCCGGAAAGAAGCGCTGCTTTTTCATTCCCTCCGATATAATAGTACCGGCGAAAAAAAATAGTTCTCGTCACTAAAAATGAAAAAATAATGACCACGGCAATCATATACCATACCGGCATCTGAAAGCCCAGGAATTGACCCTGACCTAATTGATTAAAGCTCTCAGGCAAGTTTTGGATACCGGAACCACTGACCATTAAAGCTAACCCACGAATAATGCCCATCATTGCCAGGGTCTGAATCAGCGGATTAATGCCCAAACGAGCCACCAACCATCCATTGACAAATCCTATCACAATGGATACAGCCAGAGCAGCTAATATTGCCACCGGAACATAAACACCCCAATAGTACATCAGATAGGCAGCAAAACCACCCGCAAATGCCACAACCGAACCGACCGACAAATCAAATGAACCGGAAATGAGTAAAATCATCATCCCCACCGCCACAATGGCATCAATCGATAGATTGAGCAGCACCAGTGACAGATTTTCCAAAGAAAAAAACTGCTTTGGCCAGATGAAACTACTTACCAGAACAAGTACAACAATGGTGAAAGAGAGCGTCATTACCCTATCCTGCAACAATCTTGAATTGAAAGGTATTCTGGTCATTAATTGATCATCTCCTGTTTAAACATATCTTTTGTGCCCGAAGAAAAATGCATGATCTCTTCTTCTGAAAACTGATCTCGCTTTAAGTCTGCTGTAATACGACCACTGCAAAAAACCAATATCCGGTCACAAATACCCAGCAGCTCCTGGAGATCGGAAGAAATTAAAATAATGGAAGTGCCTTCGACCGTCAAATCATTTAAAATACCATAAATCTCTGACTTTGCACCTACATCAATACCGGCAGTTGGTTCATCTACTATCAATATTCCAGGATCCAGAGTCAGCCATTTTGCCAGCACGATTTTTTGTTGATTTCCACCACTCAGATTAATAACTTTCTGGCGTGAATCCGGAGTTCTGATATCTAATTTATTAATAAATTTCTGACTTAAGTCCTGATTGCCTTTCACCTGGAGGAAAACCGATTCAGGATCATTATTTAGCAGAGCACTAAGCAGGTTTTCCTCTACGCTCATATCTAAGAATAAACCTTGCTCCTTTCGGTTTTCCGGGAGATAACCAATGCCTGCCCTGATGGCATCACCCGGATGTCTTATAGATACTTCTTTTGAATTGAGGATAAGCTTGCCTCTGGTCTTTCGAATCGCACCAAAAATCGCCTGGGCAATCTCGCTGCGGCCGGCACCAACCAATCCGGAAAAACCCAGGATTTCAGATTTATATAAATCAAAGGAAATATTTCGAAACTGCCTGCCGGAAAAGTTGACTACAGAAAGTACCTCATCTGTTCCGGTCAGATTCTTGTATGCAAATTCTTTCAAATCTCTTCCCACCATCAACCGGATAATCTCATCAATATGGGTATCCCCGGGGTAGCGTGTGCCCTGATATTTTCCATCTTTCAGCACCGTAACCCGGTCAGCAACTTCGAATATTTCACCCATCCGGTGTGAGATATAAATGATAGACTTTCCCTGATCGGCCATCAGGCGGACAATTTCAAAAAGTACGCGGGTATCCTGCTCTGAAATCGCTGCTGTAGGTTCATCGAGGATGAGAATATCGGGATCGCGTGAAAGCGCTTTGGCGATCTCCACCATCTGTTGTTTGCCAGTAGTCAATTGATCGACTTGCACATGCGATCCCAGGTCCTGCATACCAAGTTTGGCCAGCAATTGTTGTGTCTGTTTATGGAGCTTTCTGCGATCAATCAGTCCCCAACGGTTTAGCGGCTGGTTACCCGCAAAAATATTATCCGCAACCGGGAGATTACCTACCAGGCTTTTCTCCTGGTAAACAATGCCGATGCCCAATCGCTGAGCTTCCAGCGGACTTGCAATAACTACGGGTTGATCATTCAATAAAATTTGGCCCTGGTCGGGTTGCTGGTTACCTGAAAGAATATTCATCAACGTGGTTTTCCCCGCTCCATTTTCTCCGCAAAGCGCATGGACCTCACCCACTCTGAGATCAAAATCGACGCCATCCAGCGCTTTCACTCCCGGAAACCATTTGGAGATCGTCTTGAACTGTAATCGAATTTTTTGCTTTTCCACCGGGTCAATCCAATAATTCTGCGTAAATAATCACATTGGGATCTATTGCAAGATTCTTGAGCTCACCAGGAATCTTTGGACTTTTTGCAAGACTTTCTTCAAAGAATGCCGTATCAAAATAGGAATCAGTGAGATTATTTTTACTAAATACAAAAAGTCGATATTGAGAACAAGGGATATCGATATTGCAATGCACAACCTCATTTTTGAAGTTAACGATCAGGATCTTCAAAAAATCATCACCCCTGAAACCAATGGCTTTTACCCATAAAGGAAGACTGCTCGAAAAGGGGACCCATTTTGCCGCTTTATTTTGCAAAAAACTTTTAAAAATGTGGTAGGCCGGAAAAAGCATACCTTCTTTTGCAGGAAAGAAATCCGGGTGATCCGGAAGTTGACTACCCTGCACAATTCCTTTCCATCCAACCGGTTCATAGTAAGTGACTGTATCTACCCCAGCAACACTAAGATGTATAAGACTGGCTAATGTCCAGGCGCCACCAAAGAGCGTCATTTGACGTATGTCAACATCATCGGGTAAACCATGATCCGGGCCATTGTCCTGCGCAGTGGCATTCGGATTGAAACGTGGCTTTAAGGTAACTGGTGAAGTGTGTACCCGTAATCCCTCAAAATAATGCCGGGCGCTCTCTACCGTATACGCCTGGGCACCGCTATTTTCAATTAGAGAAGCATCATCAAAGCCATGCACCTGGGGATTGACGGAATAACTGACAAAATCCAGGTTGTCTGTTTTTACCCTTTCCCGGTTTAATTCTGTAAAATATGCCGCAGTGCCAGCGCCACAGGAAACCCGACCGCTTGATTGTTGAAGGATCGGAATTACTGCATCTAAAAGGAAAGCGGGAGTTGATTTAAATTCTTTATGTAAGATCAGCAAATCGACCTTTACTTCGGCCGGAAGATGATTAAGGTATTCTACCAGCATCTGGGCTTCATCGGGGTAGTTATCACTAAAATGCAGACATACTTCAAGGTCGAGACCCATGCTAATTGCCTCTCTTACCCGGTGGTCCCAGATATTTTGCCAATTGTCAAGCGAAAAATCGATTTCAATGCGATAGTGATCAAATTCAAGTTCACGAATAATATTTAATTCCTCACTGGTCAAACGGTATTCGTCGGATGATGACCCAATGCCGATCTTCGGTTTGGAAGTCAAATAATCGTCGGGCTTTAAATGGCAGATCTTATCAACTTGCTGAACAGTAGTTTTATCGGCTATCTCAGTGACCAGCTTCACCTGCTGAAAAATTTCCTGATCCTTTTTCAGCAGAGCCGGAAAAGGAATACTCAACGGAGTACAATAGGTTTTGTATGAATCATCACTCCAGTTTCGTTGGTCTTCCATTTCGAAAACATCTCCCGTAAAAGATAAGGTGGCGAGTCCCTTCTTTTCCAGGGGCCATTGCATTTGTGCAATATTTATCAGAGGTTGATGAGGACTGATGTACAATGGGAAAGATCCTTCCTCTTTATCTCCCTGCGGACTGATTACTGTACATGGACCTCCGGCATTTTCCCGGATGGAATGGAGAATGCAAAACCCTGTCCGGTTTTTACGAACATCTTTCCCCGCTTTACCCTGAATGGTGAAAATAATCTCTGAATTTTCTTTTCCCTCTATTCGAGCATCCCAGATAAAAGGAAAATTTTCATTGGCAGATATCCAACGGTAACTAATATCGAAAGATCGATCAGACACATTAATAATCTCATCATGAGGCTGGCCATCCATCGTATCCCAATTGTGATCACGGAGAGCAAAATAAATCATACGCAGCACTTCATATCCATCGAGTGAAATGTAACGTAAAAAACCCCGGTCATACAGCATGCTTAAATTGCCCGCTCTCAGTTCCATCTCTGTTTAATTTTCTGATAAGGTTATTTCTTCGTCAGAATCAAAACATAATCCTGCGCAGAGGGTGGCTTGAGTTCAATGGCAGAAGATTTTATTTCTCCTTCCGTCACATATTTATTTAATATAGGATCAAACCAGCTTACAGCATAGGTATACGCCATACTATTCCTGATCAGAATAGGGTGTTGACCAGGCGTATATGCCAGTATGGTATTTAAAGGATCATCCGCTACCAAAGAAATAAAATGATTATATACCTGATCTCCGGGTTGGTTAACCAATAATTCAGGCCGGGGTTTCAAATTCCACCATTCAAATTTATTGATAAAAGCGGCCAGATATCCAATTTGCTTACTACCGGGAAATTCGATACTCTTTTCCCACGTACTCGGTCCTTTGCCACCTGGATTTCCATGATTCTCAATTAATTCACCTTCCGTCTGAATCCACGGCCAGATACCGTTTGCACCATAAGATATACCCGATAATGGCGTGGCAAAAATGCTCCAATAGGAAGCATTACGGACATCTTCTGCCGTAATGGTAAAATTGATTTCTTCATAATTGGGCTCGAGATTGATAATAGGTTTTGCAGGTATCTGGTGCCAGGTTTCGGCGATTTCTCCTTTATTAATCCAGTTAACGGTTCGCTCCGCTTTGCTGTGGCTGGATTGATAACCCACGATATCCAACCATTCTTCATCTTTGTAAACTTCACCTATCCAACTTGTGCCATGTGGATGCTGGGCAACCAGACCCGGATGAGGCTCAGAGAAAACCTCTCTTCCAATACGTTTCCAGCGCTGTTCGTATTCATTGATATAGCGGCCATCCCCTCCTAAAAACCAAATCACCTGATGCCCTCCATAGCGAGCTACTAAATATTTTGCCAATAAAATCGCTTCGTTCTCCGGTAAATAATATCCCGGACTTAATTCCCTTCCCGCACCTACAGGAAGTGCCCAAAGCAATACCGGGGCAGCGATTAAACCATGGGCATTTATTTCGTCTACCTTTTTATCAAGACGTTGAAAGAAAGCAGGATTTAATGTAATCCTTCCGCTTCCGGTAAATGCAACTTCCCCCATTTTATCCTTCTCACAACCACGCCATTGCGTGGTGACAAACTGAATTACGTTGTAATTGTTTTCTTTTCGTTGAGAAAGATATTTATCCCACTCTTCCTCCGTTGATTTCAGTGCCCCATTCCATGCAGTACAACCTACAAAAAAGAAGGGTGTACCGTCTGCATAGGTAAGATGATAGTCACCGATGCTTCGTTTAATAGACCCTCTCTGATAAATTTCCTCAGCACTCTCATTCTTTACACATGTGAATGCACCTTGCTGATTATGTAATCCGGAATTAAGCGTATCCGAACTAAGGGTTTGGTATTTCCAACTTCCCAATTCATCCGGAGCAAAACGCACTTTGTAGGAAATACCTCCATCCCAAAATCCATTAATTTTTACCGTTCTTCCCGAAGGAGAAGTAAAAATGGCGTGAAAATCTCTGAGTTCATACAAAGGATTTTCCAAAGTTTTCGTACTCTGAAAAGTGGCTTCATATTTAGACCAAATTTGTATCTGTGCATAGAGGCCCAAATGAAGGAATAGAAACATAAAGAGAAGGACCGGTAATTTCAATTTCATGACCGAATGTTTAATTGCTAATTAAGTAATCGCCAAAATTTGTTTTTTTACACTTTCCGGTTCAAAAATATCTTTCCAATTATCCTTAAAGATGAGCGGCTTGCCAATTTCGATAGCTTTTAAAGCTGCGTCTGAAAATTGTCCACCAGGTAATTGACCGAAAAGCAAGGCCAACTCAATATTGATGTGTCCTAGAAAGAAATCATATGCGGCCTGCTTGGGTACACCCAGTTCTACGACCCGGTCTACCCCTTCCTTCAGGACAGTAACTACAGCAGCACCGAAGGTTTCCGATAGTGCCGGCTCCAGAATACCCATTTGTTCGATCGTAATGCGATGAGATACCGTGACCGGAGAATAAATGGTTTTTGCCAGTTCTTCACCAACGGTATAGAGCTCTTCCGGTCCCTGAATCAATGCACAGACGATCGCTTGCCTGGCTGCAATACCACCGAAATAGTCGTAATGGGCCTTCTGATCCGGCTCCCAATTAAATACACTGGGGTGTGAAGGGTGGGAGGCAAAGTAGGCAATATCTTCACGTTCAAATAGATGTCCGGCTAACGGAGCCGCCGGATCAAGGGTAATTCC
>JBGTCB010000322.1:0-6426 GCA_041748995.1 Saprospiraceae bacterium
TTTTAACGGAGAACAGTACGACTAGCACGGATCATTTTCTGGGTGATTTATGCAAAGCCTGGGAATCGGCGCATCAAAATTTTGAACAAGTCACAGACCGGGTGGTGATTATTCGCATTGGCGTTGTTTTGTCTAACAAGGGAGGGGCTTTACCAAAACTTCGACGCTCTGTTATCTTGGGCATTGGTGCTTATTTCGGTGATGGCAAGCAATATATGTCCTGGATTCATCTCATAGATTTGATGAGGATCTTTATATATCTCATCCATAATGAGGGAATGAAGGGAGTGGTTCATGGAGTGGCTCCAAATCCGGTGACGAACATGACTTTTATAAAGATTCTTACGAGTATGACTAGAGGCCCGGGATGGCTGCTTCCGATTCCATCATTCCTGCTAAATGTGGTTTTGGGAGAAATGGCTTCTGTGATACTATTTAGCCAGAGGGTGGTCTCTCAACATCTGGAGAAGCACAAATTTATATTCAAGTATGATAAGCTGAAAGATGCTCTTCAAGAGCTCCGGCTTTCCAATCATTCATGAGGGCTAAGCTATTTAAAGACTTCAATCTCCTTAGTCTTTATGACAAGATCGGTAAATTGTCCCTTGAACCGGGTGGCCCGGACAATGTGATTATCAATCCAATGGTAGTTGCCTCCACGAGGTTTGTTCATCAGCAGACCATGGTATTTAAATTGGTTCACTTTCAACCATTCTTCGGTGATCTCCCGGTGTTCTTCTGTACGACTGGTAAAAAAAGTAATAACATGGCCCTCATCATACCATTTATTAATCATCTCCAATGCATCAGGATACACGGCACATGTGATCATTCTCTCCGGTTCTTCATTCGGAATATCGTCACAAATTGTTCCGTCAATATCAATGAGGAAGTTTTTTACCTCATCGGGTAAAATGGGACTAAGAAGTGTACCATGTTCGTCGGTAACTCGCTTCAAGTTCGGGTTATTCTGATTTTGTTGCTCCATAGTGCCTACAAAGATAGACGTTCTCCATAAAATCGGAAGTAACTTTTTGGAAGAATCCTTTTAGCACCTTTGGCGAGTCCACTGATTTCAAATTAAAACTAGGGCACCTCTATTTACCTCTGAATGAGTAAAAATTCAATAAGATGCAAGCCAGACAAGGCTGGAGGAAGGAAGATAGCCGAGCTATCTGACTGACGATCAACGTAGTATGGCGTAGCATATTATTGAATAAATTTTCGAATGAAAATTGTTTTTACCAAGAATGGGGTTAATAGAGGTGCCCACTACTCGAAGTTGATATAAGCGGTAGGATCTACTGGTTTACCAGCTTGCCAGAGCTCAAAATGTAGATGCGGACCGGATGAGAGCGTTCCGGTGTTTCCTATAATAGCAACCGCTTCACCTGCCTGGACAAACGTTCCTGTTTTTTTCAGAAGAGAAGAGTTGTGTTTGTAAAAGGAGATGAGGTTTTGATCATGTTGGATTCCTATGGTGTTTCCCGTTTCCAAAGTCCATCCAGAGAAAATGATATATCCACCCATGATGGCTTTGATTGGTGTATTGGAAGGGGCATTGATATCTACGCCTAAATGACCTTTTTCAGGATCAAAGTTTAAGCTGATGGAACCGGTGATCGGTGGTATAAGATATAATTGATCCAGCGGACGGTTTGTTTGACTGGAAGGCTGACTTTCAGCATTGACGGACAACAGTTCCTGTTCCAGATCATAAGCTCTCCTTAATTGTTCATCTTCATCAATCCGGTCGATTGTGTAGATCGAATCTTCTGGTAGTTGGGTAAGGTTACTGTCGGAATCCACGATGACTTCTCCACTCAGTATCTGACGCAGGTTTCTGATATAGCTATCCTGGAATGCTGCGGTTTCTTCAATTTCAAGGACCTTTTCGCGAAGCTGGAGCAATTCATCCGAATCAGTGTAATTAGCCGGTGCAAAAAGGGCACCAATTGGGGTCAGAATAAGTAAAAGGACCATCAAAGATATGACCAGCAGGGTAATTGACCCCAGAATTACCCAGATATAATATGGCCTGAAAGTGAAAGACCGAATCTCTTCAAAAGTGCTGTCGCTGAATACAACAAGACGAAACCGATTTTCTTTTTTCTTCTTTTCTTCCACTGATTTTGAGACTGTAGTAGATTTATAAATCAAAAGTCTTAAAAAAGATCAGAACAAAATAATTATCCCCATTTAATAGTTATATCGATTGGAAATCGCCATATAATATATTAGTATTTTTTTACATTTGTATCTATGTGTCATATAAAGTATTACCTGATTATCTTTAGCGTATTACCTCTTGTGACTTCATGTGTGACACAAAAAAAGCGTGATGACGTAAGCAAGCTTGGGAAAGTATATCACGATATCACCTCCAAATATAATCGTAATTTTAATGCTAATTTGCTTATCGATGAAACTTTAGCTCAACTGGACGCTTCGTATCAGGAAGACTATTCCGAAATTCTACCGATTTATCCTTTTTCCGATAAGGAAAATCCAGCACAATTAGCCGAGCCGATGGATAGAGCTATTGAGAAAGCTTCGGTGGCCATTTCTATACACCGGCCCAGTCACTGGACTGATGACAACTATCTGATAATCGGTAAAGCTCAATACCTCAAAGAAGATTTTGAATCAGCAGAGGCTACCTTCCGGTACATGATGAAGCACTATGATCCTAATAATCTTATTTCTGCGAGCGCTCAGAAATCAAGAAATGTCAATAAGAAACTATCAGATCGGGAGAAAGCTGAACAAAAGAAAGTCGTGGAAAAGGAACGAGTTGAAAAGGTAAAGCAGCGGAAAAAGGATATCAAGAAAAAGGAAAAGGAACGAAAGAAGCAGGGTAAAAAAGCGCACCTTGCCCGAATAAAGGAACGCAAGCAGGAAATTAAAGAAAGACAGAGATTGGCGAAGGATACACCTTCGAAAACCACACCTCCGGCAAATACCGATCCAGATCAATTAGCTGATGCCGGCAAATCCAATTCAAAAAAAGAAAGAAAACCCTTTGATGAAAATCCAAAACTTCCTAAGGTCAAAGGTAATCCCGATACTTATTTTTTAAAACATAAACCCGCTCATCAGGATGCGCAATTATGGTTGGCAAAGACTCTGATCGAACGGGATCGTTACGGTGAGGCAGAAAACATTCTTCGGACCCTTGACGGTAACTCAAATACTTACAAAGAAATAAGGGAAGAAATTTACCCCGTTCAAGCTCACAGTGCCCTAAGCAGGGGTCAAACTGCTGCTGCAGTAGAGCCTCTGCGCAATGCCATAGTTGCAACCGGCAATCGTGTTCAGAGAGCAAGATTTGCTTTTATACTGGCCCAGGTACTTGAGCGTACGAAACAGTATAGTGATGCTTTGGCAGCTTATGACCAGGTAGTGAAGTTGCGACCGGATTATGAGATGAGTTTTAATGCCCAACTTAGTAAGCTTAAAATGCAATCAAATACCGGCAGTATTGATCACGAGAAATATGCTGATGTGCTGAAGAGGATGATCAAGGATGACAAAAACATTGAATTCCAGGATCAACTTTACTATGCGCTCGCCCAGAAAGATCTCCTGGCTGGAAATAAAGCGGAAGCTATCGCCAACCTTTCCGAGTCTATCAGAAATAGTGCTGGCAATCAGGTACAGAAAGCTGAAGCATATTATACAATTGCGGATCTGTATTTTCAGGATGACGAGTTTGTCAAAGCTAAATATTACTTCGATAGCACGCTCACAGTCATGAATAAGAATGATGAGCGCTACAATGAGGTGGCAAACTATTCAAAAAATTTAAGTGCGATAGCATCAAATCTGGAGACTATCGAATTACAGGATAGCCTGATTAAGATCAGTCAGTTGTCGGATAAAGAGCTCAAAGCTTTGGCAGCTAAAATTAAAAAAGATGCCGCACTTGCGGAAGCTGCCTCAAAAGCTGCTGCTGCAAGTCCGGCACCAGGCAAGAACATAAATACTATTAGTGCTGTGACTCAAAATGTTGCATTGGGTCAGTCGGGGTCATTGTTTTTTGCTTATGATGATAAAGCTGTGAAAAAGGGACAACGGGATTTTAGCCGCGTGTGGGGAGATATTGCCTTACAGGATAACTGGCGCAGATCAGGCAGTAGCTCTTTTGGCATTATCGTGTCAGAAAGTACGGGAGAGGTTCAGGAAACTACCGGTTCCGGAATTTCGGAGACGGAAATAGATGAAATCTTCAAGGATGTACCCAAGACTCCAGAGCAAATGACTGCCAGCCTGACGGAAATTGAAGACGCTCTTTTTAATCTTGGTCAGCTTTTCAGATCAGAGCTTTCAAATAGCAAGAAATCCGTCGAATCCCTGGACAAATTATTCGAGAGATTTCCTTCGACCGAACACGCTTTGGATGCTTACTATTTACTCTATGTAGATCATACTGAGTTGGGTCAGGTACAAAAAGCAGATTTCTATAGTAAAAAAATCTTGGAAGAATTTGCGGATTCGGAATATGCCAAATACATAAAGGACCCAACCTATTTACAGAATGCACTTTCTGATGAAGAAAAGGTCGAAAAGTATTATCAGGAAGTACACCTACTCTATGAAAATGGAGAATACGATCTGGCCCTCAGACAACTTAACCAATCCAGAAATAACCTCCCTGCAAAGCATGCAATGCAGTCCAAGTTTTCCCTGTTGACAGCACTTTGTATTGGTCGCCTGCAGGGTCGTGAGCCTTATGTGAATGCATTGAAAGAACTTATCGCAAAATATCCTAAAACCCTGGAGGAAGAGAGAGCTAAGGAGATCATTCGACTTCTGGGAATCCGTTTTGCCGAGACCAGTGAAGGTATAGAAGAGATCAACCCCGAGGCATACTTTAGCCTGAGTCCTGACGATAAATTACATATGGTATTGATATTGCTCAAGGCTGATTCTGGTGGCGAAGTTCGCAATCAGGCGCGTATTGACATTTCCGACTACAATAAAAAATATCATAGTTTGGACAAACTTAACGTGTCGATGATATTACTCGGAGAAAACAATGACGTACCTCTGATCGTAGTTAGACGTTTCGACACCCGTGAGAAAGCTATGTCTTACTATGATGGTGTTCAAAAGAATGGCCTTGAGTTTTTGGGTGATCCAACCCAATATGAAATATATGCTGCCAGTCAGACCAATTATCGAAAAATTGTGCAGTTAAAATCTGCTGACCTTTATCGTGATTTTTTTGTGAAGGAGTATTTAACAAAGTAACATTTTTGACTATTCCAGTTCAAAGAGTTTTTCGCCTTTCATTACTGTTTGTCCCTCTGATACAAAGATCTGTTTGATCTTACCTTCTTGAGGAGATTGTACAGTATTTTCCATTTTCATAGCCTCCAGAGTTAATATCATAGATCCTTTTTTAACTGGTTCACCGACTGCAATGTCTATGCGAATTACGTGGCCGGGCATGGGAGCTGTCACAATCTTGTTTTCAGCAGTCTTGCCTCTATTATACTGTAGTGTTTCAATTACCCGGTCAACCGGGCGAAGCACTTCGACTTCAAAAGGCAGACCATCAACGATAATCACCTGCATCCCACTGGGGTTAGTCAAGATGGATATCTGATGATTCGTCCCTGCATAGATTACCTGACAGAGTTGGTTGTTATGGTCATAAAGCATCTCAATATTGCAGAGTGCCTGATCATCCACCTCCAGAACCAGACAATCTCTTATAATCGCTTGATACATTGATTAGTGCTAAACGGATATTTTATTAGCCTTTGTCAGCATGATGACTTCGAAGACTGTATATAGAATATAAATTAGGAAAAAAGGCAATACGTAATAATTATTGGCGGGGTGAAAAAAACGATCGTAGATCATGATTATTAGGAGACAGCTGAACAACTTGAAAAAAACAAGGATCATAATCAATTGTGTCAGTCGGTTTTTGTTAGTGCTCCTGGCCGCCGCATTACCCAGATAAAAGACAGCGATGCTCAAACTCACAAAAAAAACAATACTGCTCAATGAAATTGAAAGTGAGTCTTTGAAGATCTCAATGAAACTAAGGACAAAAATGACGGTCGTCAATAGCAGAGTAATTATGATCAGCCACTTAAAAAACACAGAGCTCTTCATGGTGTACGGCCCGATTGTGGGGTATATTCGAAATGTGTAGTTTCGAAATATACACATTTCCAGCTTTGAAACCCTCATTAAAGTCACGACATTGAAGAGCCTTACAATTTTTTCCTGTGAAGGTCATTCACGAGTTTAATAAAGAAAGCCACTAAGAAGAGTACCGCACCCAAAGCAGAGAAATAGGGTTTCTCCGTGAGAAAATATTTGTCCACTTGCTTTCCGGCAAACAGGCCCACCAGTACATAGGCAGCAATCTGGAAAGCCATTCCAGAGTACTTCATATAGTTTTGGGTA
>JBGTCB010000323.1:0-1922 GCA_041748995.1 Saprospiraceae bacterium
AGCATCCCCAATTTTAAAGTCAAAGATTTAGAATTATTCCTGTAGGTAAACAGAGAGGGATCTGTCCCCCTTTCTATCATGGCTATTCGCTCCCTGTAACGTGTCATCAAAAACACGTAAACTATTCCAAATATTCCGCTAAATGCAGCGATTGATACCAACAAGTCTCTGGTAATGTCTTCCATAATTTTTGACTTTTTTAATCGTTCCGTTGTTCTTGCCATAAGACACAGGTAATCATATGTTGGATACACTTTTTTCAAAAAATATTTTGCGAAAAAGAAAATGACTAATTTGTAACCAGTCAATCGCTATTGTGCTCTTATCCATACATGGAGTACACCGAAGAACAGGCTTGTATCAATCGAATAAAAAATGGAGACCCTGCTTCCTATGCATCTATTGTCGATACGTACAAACATATGGCTTATACTATAGCTCTTAGAATATCAGGTAATGTAGAAGATGCCGAAGATATAACACAAGAGAGTTTTATCAAGGCTTATCAACGGATTCACCAGTTTGAAGGAAAATCCAAATTTTCGACCTGGTTATTCACTATTGTGTACAGGACAGCGATTTCCAAACTGAAGGAAAATAAATCTAAAACCATTTCCATTAGTAATTCGATCATTGAAAACTACTCACAAGACCATTCAATGCCACAGCTTGAACAATTGCAAATAGAAGATGAGCAAAGACTTGTGAAAGAAGCTATTCATAGACTTCCCAAAACTGAGGCATTATTGATCACTTTGTTTTATATGAATGAAAATACTGTCAGGGAAATCTATGATATAACCGGACTGTCAATGGCTAATATCAAGATAAAACTATTTCGAGCCAGAAAAAAACTAGAACGGGAATTAAAATTTTTAATAAGGCATTAATAGCTTTTGTAAAGAGAAAATGACAAATAAAAAAAGAGATTCGATAAAATGTCTAATCCAAAATGTGGAACTGGATAAGTCTTGCCATAATTTTACAGACATGGTCATGGAAGAGGTGATGACTCAAAACGAAGCGGTTATTAGTCCGGTACTAAAATCATTATTGAAAGGTCATGGTATAGAAAATGCATCGATGGATTTCACACAAAGTATTATGAATCAGGTGGAAGCACATACCTTCCACACAACTTATAAACCCATTATCGCCAAAAAAGTCTGGCTCATTATAATCTCTACTACATCAATCTTTGCTCTTTATCTTGGTTTTTATGAACAAATCCCAAAATCACCTGGTGGTTTAACTCCATATTTTATTCATATTGGTAACACTCTGAGCACTACAATGATAAAGGTAAATTCTGTCCCTTCTGTGTATCTCATAACAATTATTTCACTAAGTGCTCTTTTAGTAACGGATTACCTATTAAGAGTAGGAGGTCAAAAACATGAGACATGAAATCGCGCTTCGATAATTCCTCAAAAAACAGCTCAAACCCCCAATGCAGCCAAGCATCAAAATGACTTCGTTGGCCGATGCTGCTACCAGAGACGGATATTTTCCTGGCTTGTCCTCATCCTATGAGTATGTTGGTGCAGGCAACAATGGCATGGCCTGGGATTACAGTGCTGATGGTCGAAAAATAAAATATACAGGTCTTACCAATGAGATGAAATACGCCGATGGCATTGAATATCTCAATGATGAAGAAATCTTCATCTACCATCCTGAAGGGCGCGTCTATCGGGATTCCAGCGGTGAATGGCTGTTCGAGTTTTCTCTCAGAGACCACCTGGGAAATACCAGAGTCGTTTTTGCCGACATTGACGGAGATGGAATAATTGTTGAAGTGTTAGAAGCGCATTACTATCCTTTGGCATGAAGTGAATTTTAGAGAGCTCGTCCGTGAGAAAAGCGTTATTTTTGGAGAAAGATCATTATGGAAGAAGTTATATTTGTTGTTAAGGAATCTC
>JBGTCB010000324.1:0-2507 GCA_041748995.1 Saprospiraceae bacterium
GACTACGCAAGACTCACTTCCGGTGGCTGACTAGGCCTTGCCGTACAGGTTTCTCACCTGTGGGGACATTACTCGTTTTTCCATACTTTTATGGATTCTCGTTCTATGGTCTTAGCATGGCGCAACATAATCCCGGTTGAAGAATCAATTGACGTTAACTAATATAGTGCCCTCGTACTGAACTACATGAGCCGATCTAAATCCAAGCTCTCTGACTGCCACCACCACTTTTTTAGCATCATCCAACCGGTCAAAACCCGATAGCAACATAATAGTCCATTCATTCTTCTGAACCGAGGTGATCTTGCCTAAACTTTCTACTTTAGATCCATCAAACAATTCAGGATTGAGATAAGACGCCAGTCGCACCATGTAACCTTCTTCTTTTGTATGAATTTCTTTTTCCTGTGTTTCACGATGCTTATTCCCTGCCAGATACTGAGTGAGAAAGGCATCTTTATAATTCGTTTTGGAGCGAACCATCGACAGCATCTTCTCGGCAACCTGCCGATCAAAGAACTTACCGACTTTAACTTTAGAAATCAAACCCTGTTCTTCCAGAAATACCTCTCCATATGTCTCCAGGTCCTTAAAAGCATCCAGATCAATTTGATCGGATTTCTTCGCCAAGATCTGAACACTATAATAATTGATGCCCTCCAATTTCCGGTCTTTACGAACTACACTGACTTCTGAGCCCAGCCTGGGTGGTATTTTTTTGCTACCGATCCTATTCACAAAAAGACGTTTTATTTCGTGTCCATCGAGTTCATTTCCGGTTGTAAAGGTACGTTCATAGGGATGATAATCGGGATGTTGGACTCTCAATCGATAGTTGGTCCGTGGGGCGAGGTATACCGAAAACTCCCCCTGTTTATTTGATTCAACCCGTTGTGTAAACTGATTTTGAAGGGAGGTCAATTCGATCCGCGCCTCAGCCAGATATAGATTTCCTCCTGAGGTGTCTCTTACATGACCGTTAAAGGAATTTGGTGACTTGCTCAGATAGATATTAAAAGTTTTGCCACTAATTGGTATCTCATCGTAATCAACCTTGAGATCCAGATTCGAATAACCACGTTTAGCTATTCTTATATAACATTCAAAGCCTTCAATGGTCTCCATGGAAAACAATCCATCGCCATTGCTTTCATATACGGGATGGCCACAAGAAGTAAAATCAACGGTGAAAAACGGAATCTGTTCTTTAGACTTGATGTCCTTGACTACTATCTGAACATTTTTTGTCAATGGCTTCACTTTTTCGACTGAATGTTCCAGGTGGACGTTCGACGGCAAACTAGCCATCTGAGCATGGATAGAATGCGTTAGCAGCAGCAGGATGAGACCGGAAAGTATTCGCATTTGTAACAAACTTAACGTAAAATTTCCTACAAACATATAACATTTATTTCTAAAATGAAAATCAGTGATAATCAACTTAAAATACATTAAGATTAATTATAATTTAATAGCATAAATAACTCCAGGTCTTCTATCATAACTCATTGATCTTCATTTTATTATATTAATAAATCTTAATATGTTTTGTAGCATCAGAACAAAATGAGACTTTTTATCACTTGGAGGATAAAAAAACAACGGCCGATTTTTCACTATCCAAATTCGGCCTTGGATTTGAATTTTTAGACTAAATTTGATTTTCAGTGCAAAAAATCAACACATACAATCGTTTACGTATGACGAAGATCATTCGACTATTACCTCTGATTATCCTTTCGGCTCTTTTTTCCATCGATTTACCTGGGCAACAATTAGGCCATAAACAGGGTGAAGTCATCCTTTGCTTCCATCCGAATACGGATCCGGACTTACTGTCACAAAGGCATGCCCGAATGGACAACGTAGCTACCAACTTCAGGCTAACTTCCTGTTTAAGCGATCACATGAACATTTGGAAGGGAACTTTTGACTATTCACGCATCCATGAAGGTGATTTTCTGGATATGCTCCAGCGAGATCCAGAGGTAGTCGTAGCCCAACTTAACCACTTCATTAAAAAGAGAAATCTGGTACCCAATGATCCGATGTTGAAAGAGCAATGGCAATGGATCAATCAGGGAGAACGGGGTATTGTAGACGCAGATATCGATGCGGACGAAGCCTGGTCTATCTCGACCGGCGGCGTAACCCAGTTCGGAGATACCATTGTGGTAGCAATTATTGATGTTGGAGTGGACTATATGCATGAGGATCTGGGGAGAAATATTTGGATGAATCGTCATGAAATACCCGGCAACCGGATCGATGACGATGGGAATGGGTATGTCGATGATGTGAGAGGTTGGAATGTTTTACTTGAAAACGACAATATTGAACCGGAGCTCTTTGGTGGTGGGGTTCCGGAAACCCATGGTACGGAAATACTTGGTGTAATAGGTGCTGTGGGTAACAATGGGATCGGGGTCTCCGGTATCAACTGGAATGTTAAGCTAATGAATGTTTTCTTCAATTCAGACCTGAATGAAGCGGATATGATAGGGGCT
>JBGTCB010000325.1:0-5088 GCA_041748995.1 Saprospiraceae bacterium
AAAAACCAAAAGACACGAATGGAGTTCTTAGAAAATACACAGCATCGAATCCGATTCGTGTATACTCCAAAACATTGTTCTTGGCTCAATCCAATAGAAATTTGGTTTGGAAGACTTCAACGACAAGTGATAAAAAAAGGAGATTTTAATTCCGTTGATCAACTTATCTTTAAAATCAAACGGTATATTTCATTTTACAATAAATTTTTATCAAAGCCCTATAAGTGGAAGTTCACAGGGTTCATTAAATCTTATAAATTAACCTGTACAAATCTTACTGTCTGAAACACTAGGTACTTCAATTTCAAAACTTCATTGATAATGAGCACAACAAACACTACCACCTCCAATACAGCCCAATGTAGTGTCCTTCTTACCTTGGCAATCACAGGATGTATCAGTACACTGACTGCTAGAAGTGCAGCTTGAAGGGCAACTACCTTGTCCAACTCCCATATATGGTATGGTAACCAAAGCCCAAAGAATACTTCTCCTTATTAGTGCTTTCATAATTAAGAATTTTTGATGTCACCTACTCTGTCCCAGCTTTTCGGCAACCGCTGATAACTCTGAAGTTCATCCGGGCCCGGTTTTCTGCATCAAATGTTACCTTTCAAAGATCAACAATAAAATTCCAATGGTGTATAACAAATATCTTGCAATATCTTGCAATATCTTGCAAAAGTTTTTTTTTTCAATCGCGAATCTTCCAGTTCACCTGAAATCCCAATTCTTTCAAAATCATTTCCTGTTGGTTTAAATCCAGCAATCCTTTCGTGGTTGCGATCTCCTTATTCTGCAATCTCCTTCTTAATGTATCATAGCTGACTTTGATCAGTATACAGATTTCCTTTTTGGTGCGGTGTACAGGATCAAGATCAATGGGTACCAGTTTTCGTTCTTTCATTGGCCTAGTGATTTAATCCGGATTTCCGCATCATGTGACAGGTTTAAATTGCCTTCAACAATGACCAGGTCATCCGGTTCAAGACCTGCGGTAATGGCCAGGCCTTCCTCGTTGCGATAACCAACGGTCACATATTTCCATTTGGCCAGTCCCGACAAGGTATCGGCAGTGAATATCACTTCGCGGTTGCTTCGCAAGACCAGAGCTTCCTTGGGCACGATCAGCTGGCGGGGTATTTTATCTTCCAGACTCACCCGGGCTTTCATACCCACATACAGGTTGGCTTTGCTGCCCGTGATCTTTGCTCTCACTGTGAGTAAACCGTATTCATCGATCATGGGATCAATACGATAGATGGTGGCTGACCGGCTTTTGCTGGCCTGGTTGAAGGGCAGAAACTGAACACTCTGACCCAGGCGGATCTGCGGTGCATCCCGCTCCAGCAAAGTGAAGGTGACTTCATAGCTATTCGGATTGATCAGAATGCATAGGACCTCACCCTGTTGCGCTTCCTGATGTTCCCGTAGTTGCCTCCGGGCGATCATACCGGCAAAGGGAGCATAGAGCCGGGTCTGCCGATTTGAAATTCCGTCTGCAGGATGTTTTGCCGGGCACCATTCCAGCCACTGGTGATCAGCAGCGTCTTCCGGATTCCTTCCGGTACCGAGGCTGTATCTCCTGCTTCTCCTCCCTGCAGGATCAGCATTTCATCGAGCTTTACCCGGGCTTCTTCCAGCGCCACCCGGTTTTGCTGCAGTTGCAATTGCAGGGCTTCATCCTCCTGCCGGCAAAGCAAATCGCCCTGATGGACAAACTGACCCTCGATCACCGGCAATGCTTCGATTCGACCGGTGCTACGCAACCGGATCTCTACCTGTTGATCGGCGGTGATGGTGCCGTTGGTGAGCATCTGGATGGAAAAATCACCTACCTGAACCGGTAACACACTGACCGGTACCCGGGTATCAACCACCACGGTCGAGTCAGCTTCCGCTGCTCTTTCTTCCGGTCCGGTCTGTGAATTGGTCGAGGAGCAGCCCTGCAGCAGGCAGCTTACGGCGAAGATGAGATGATATAATGGCTTTCGTGACATGCAAATCGTTTCAAGCCGGAAGCCATATGTTCACTACTCCTCATTCCTGAGATTTCACTGTCCTTCCTATGCCAGCTACCATCCATTAAGATGCTGCCAGGGATCGCTTCAGGCGTATGTGGGTTCAATATATGTAAAAATCCCTAAAGCGTCCAAAGTATATGTAAGATTTTTACTCATACAATACGTTAAACCCGGGGCTTGAGTCTTAAATTTACCGGACCGCCTGGTCCCGGACTTTTTTGATAGAAACTTAAATCTTCCTATGCAAGCTTGTCCAGCTCCAGTAGACATTCTTATATACTCGAGGAGTTGTTGAATATCAGATTTGCTGTTGAAGTCGTAGATCGTCATTTTCTGAACCTGCCAGATTGGCACTCTGAATGGTCTAACTAATCAATTTCCAGACTGCCGGAACACACTCCGGAAATAGGGGCCTTTTTGTCCTCATTATCTATTATTGGGGCTAAATCAAAAATTGATCTCGTCGATTAGAGTTCGCAAATTTTTGGAGCTAGATTGTCTATTATCATGGTGAGCCGTTGTCTTACAGAATCAGCAGACTCATAGTTGGTTTCAATATAGTCTTCAAGCGATTTAACCGCCATATCCGTTAGCAACATATGAATCTTATTTTCCAAGCTCTTCTCCGAATCTTTAAATATATTCCAAATCTGGGCAATTCCCAGATCATGTAAAACTAGAGAAGTATGAACCTGATCTCCAGAAAGGTCCAGTGGGCAAATTAACATAGGGATCATATAGGCTATAGAATCTTTAAGTGAATTGATTCCCCCATGGTTTATATGGATCCTACTGCTCTTCAGAATTACATGGTATTCTTCCCAAGAATATAAAAATAGATTTTCGGCAGACTTTTTATCGGCATGACTTTCTGGAATATAGAAATGTGCAAATTGAAATGTGCTAGCAAGATAATTAATCATTCTCCAAAATTTTTCAATCAGATCCTTCCTATAGTATCTGGATCCAGCCGAAACAAGAATATTCAATGGCCCTACATGTCTCCTCTTATGAATTTCTTTACAAATACCAAAAAATAACTGATGTGATAATCTATTATCGTTCATATCAACATTCGAAAGCACTAATTCCGGAGCACCAACAACAGACGGAACATTCAGCCTATTCCAATCAAGTTGTAGTTCCTTAAATAGGGATTTCGCATACAGCTGTTTAGCCTGATAATGATCGTCGTAATATGGAAAAATAAATTTATATATAGCCTTCTTAAATGACTGATTCAAAGCGAGAAAATACCCATTGACTTTCACGAATTGACGTCCGATACAACAACCATAGCTTGAATTACTCATTAAAACCGTAGAAAGTTTAGTTTCAAAGAATAGTATTTTTGAATGTTGTATACATTCTGCACTCTTCAGTAACAGTATATCAGTTGCATTAAATGTGTCGATAAATATTAAATCAGGTAGAATACTTTCAACAAGGTCAAGTAATTCCTGGTTTCTCTTCTTCCAAATGACTTTCTCTCTTTTTAACCTAGAGATCAAAAGGGAATTCTTGGAAATCATGAACTCAAAATTAAGAAAAGCTGGATAGCAAGATAGGCCTATATGCTCTCCACATAAAGCATGATTAACTGAAATATGAGATGCATAGTAAAAAAGGTTTCTTTTATCGGCAATTAATCCACTATAATTAAAGAGATCCAGTACCCCATTTAGGTGACCAATAGATCCAGAATAAATTATCAAAATCTTCAATAATGTGAAATTTTATTTAATTATTTATAATTTAATACTTCGTGTACTTTTGGCTTGATCCAAAGTACCAAAAGATCCCGTCATATCTGGCCGGGCAGGCAAGGATGTAAGGGCTAAACCTAAAACAGGCATAGAAAACCTGAATTCTAAAAACTCGCCTTGGTGGTTCCATCTTTGCTCATGACGTACTAGTCAATGCTAGCTTCAATGTGCTGTGGTAGAGGGCTCATACAGTTTAGAATTCTTACGGTTTTCTACTCCTGTTTCTTAACGGTTTATCCCTTAAGGCCGATCACTAGACCTTTTTTCAAGGTCTTTGGAAAGTCGTTGCTCTGGTTTCAGGGGCCTTGATAATCAATGGTTTGGTTTTTTATTCAAGTATCCAAAATACTGATAGTGCTATTTAAATAACTGAAGTATCTTTCAAATCGCCTAATTACTACTTTTCTTCTCCTCATAACCTTCCGAACCATTGTATTTTTATAATATTATCAAACAAATTTCTTTAACAAATTATCATAAATGGTACTTTCCTCTGGGGCCATGTATTTGTTGATTTTATTTCTTCTCCACATTTCATTCCAAAGATGTATTGAATAGGAAATAGGAGAGAATTTATAGTCAATATGCTTTTGCAGTAGTATCTGCCAGTTCCACCAATCAATTGGGTTAAAGAGGATTGGATGTGCGATCGCCTTAATTAGCTTTTTCCTAAGGAGAACTTTGCTTAAAAGCGAAGGTCCCGTCTCACCCCATTTAAGATTTTCATTATCAACAGACATAGAATATTGAAGACATTCCTTCATAATAATGTTGCCTTTCCGAACTTTGATCACATTGTTATTTGCACAGCTACCTCCCGCCTTCAGACGTTGACCAGCAAATATTGTATTTTTGTTAAATCTCAGAGGTTTCAAGCATATAATGTCTGTGTCAACCCAGATCCCGCCCACTTCGAACAGTAATTTATATCTAAATAAATTTGCGAATGCAGCATAACTATCATAGTCCTTGTACTTAAAGATGGTTTTTTGATCTAAAATATCTGAAGCATCTCTTAGTTCCACACCTTCTGGCACTTCAAGATTATTATAGGTGTACAAATGGTACCTATGGCCTTGTTTAAGAAATGATGACATACTTGCAAACTCCATTGGAGATATTTCATCCCCTACCCATAGGCTCTGAACTATATCATCTCACATGTGTCCAAAACGATAAAAAGTGACATGGCTAGATTTACCCTAACTTAGGGTTTGAAAAAAATCAAAAAACCATGTCACAATCAAATATAAGTTTATTTGCTCAGGCAATGACCTTGATGGATCGGACTTTATTCA
>JBGTCB010000326.1:0-3876 GCA_041748995.1 Saprospiraceae bacterium
ACCTGATTAAAATGAAAATTCCACGAAAGTATTTAGACGCTAACGAACTCACCAAGGGTCTCAATGAACAGTTTTCGTGGTTGACGGCAGAAGCCGGGAAACTAGGCTTTAAATTGAACACCGGTGACCTTATAAACATCAATGTGATGATGACTGGTACGTTTACTAAACCCACATTTGATCTCAAATTGGTAGGCATGGACGGAGAAAAACCTCTTGTGGACGTGGTGAAAGAAGAAATCAGGGAAGGAGTGCAAGACGCGATAGATAGTGTAAAAACAGTCGTTCAGGCAAAAAAAGACAGCCTGGTGAAAATGGGTGAAGAAAAATTGGATAAGGTAGTTGATTCCCTGACTCTTGAAGCTCAGAAAGCAGTGGATACTCTCGCCAGCCGGGCTGCTCAGGAGATGAAGGACAAAGTGGATGAAGAACTTAGTAAAAAAGCCAGTGAAGTGATTGATCAGAAAGCCGGAGAACTGGGTGGTGAGAAAGCGAAGGAAGAAGTGGATAAAGTGGTCGAAAAATTAAAGAGCTGGAAGCCTTTTGGAAAAAAGGAAACTCCACCACCGGATTCTACAAAAGCGGAAGGCGTTAAAGAACCGGAAAAGGAATCATTTAAATAAGGGTTGCCTAAGACCAATGGATTACTTTTTCGTCCTCGCGATCAAACACAAATCTGGTTTCGTGGCATCCACAAGTAATTACCCTAAATCCCAAGCATTGCGTCTCCCAAATGTGTGCGATCATGTTCCCCACAACCGGCATAGATACCCTATTCTCCAGCTTGCAACTCTCCATTAAAAGAGAGACCTTCATAGTATGGCCACTTTTCAAATGACCCAGATCGGAAAGCATAAGATTAAGCTAACTAATCTGGATAAAGTGTTGTTTCCGGAAAGTGGTATCATAAAGGCCGAGTTAGTGGCTTATTATTTAAATATTGCCTCGACTTTGTTGCGTTACATCCGTCGGCGTCCGCTATCTCTGATACGCTATCCTGATGGCATACAGGCTCACCAGTTTTTTCAGAAGGATAAGCCTGACTGGGCACCGGAGTGGATAGAAAGTGTACCTCTTGGTAAAGAAGATAAGAAAGACTACATCCTTGCTGCCGATGAAGCCAGTATCGTCTGGCTCGCCAACCTGGCAAGTATAGAATTGCACATCCGTCAGGATAAACATCCTCATCACGAGAAACCCGACTTCTTCATTTTTGACCTGGATCCTCCGGAAGGTCAACCGATAGGTGAAGTTGTTGTTATTGCTCAATCTCTCCGTCGTTTTTTGGAACCTTACGGTTATCATCCCTTTGTTAAGACCAGTGGTGGTAAAGGATTGCACATTTTTGTACCCATCGAACCCCGTTACGACTATGATACGATGTTTGCCTGCGTAAAGACCATGGCAGAAGAATTTATCACGGGCCATAGCAGCACTTGCACCCTTAAAATTAGTAAGGTGGCACGAAAGGGAAAATTATTGGTCGATATCTATCGGAACCATGGTTCTCAAACCATTGTGGCTCCCTACAGTGTGAGAGGACGAGAACCAGGACCGGTATCCATGCCTCTCTCATGGGACCAATTGGACGATCTTGAAGATCCTGCGAAGTATCATCTGCGTAATGTGCCTGATATCGTCAAGAGAGAAGGTGATCAATGGGAAGGCTTTCAAAGTTATTCGGTGCTTTTACATACTGATATGGAGCAACGTCAGGGCTCGACGCTGGTCTTGCCGGAATCAAAGCACTACAAGACACCGGAACAGCTCAAGGCATATCAGGCTAAAAGAGATTTTAGTAAAACCCCTGAACCCGCACCATCTATTGTTGAAACTGATGGAGATGCTTTTGTGATACACCGACACCATGCCAGCAGATTGCATTATGATTTGCGGCTGGAAAAGGATGGTACTTTACTTTCCTGGGCAATTCCCAAAGGATTGCCGCACAAACCGGGAATCAAACGGTTAGCAGTGCAGACAGAACCCCATCCGGTTGAATACTTGCAGTTTGATGGTGAGATTCCTAAAGATCAATATGGAGGTGGTATGATGTGGATCTACGCCAGAGGGAAGTACGAGATAACTAAACAAAAAAAGGATGGATTCTATTTTCATCTTTCCAGCCCTCAGATGGACGGTGAATATCGTATGCACAATACCAGAGAGAAGGAATGGTTGCTTGAAAGGGTAGACCGCGATCAGATCAACATTATGAACGATAAACTACCCGTCATGCTCGCTGACACGGCTAAAACATTACCTGCGAAAGCCGATGATTATTTTTATGAAGTAAAATGGGATGGCATCCGGACAATTATTGGCATTGAAGAAGGAGAGATCAGGATCAGAAGCCGAAATCAAAATGATCTTACCGATAAATTTCCCGAACTGACGAAAGTGGCCGAATCCTTTCGGATATCCAATGGTGTTTTCGATGGAGAAATTGTTTGCCTCGATGCAAAAGGCCGGCCTGATTTTAAGAAAGTTATCGCAAGGATGCACAACAATAATAAAGTAAAGATTGAAAAGGCAGTAAAGTCCAATCCGGTGTATTGTTACTTGTATGATTGCTTGTATCTCGATGGCCGTTCATTGTTAAATGAACCTATTGAAAGACGTCGAATCTGGTGTCAAGATAGTATCAAGATAGGTACAAACTACCGGATGAGTGAGGCTTTTGATGATGGCCAGGCACTGTGGGAGGCGGCTGGGAAATTGCAGTTGGAAGGTATTATTGCAAAACGTAGAAGCTCCCGGTATCAAATGGGCAAACGCAGTGCTGACTGGCTGAAAATCAAATACCGTCAATCTGAAGAGGTTGTGATTATTGGATATACTGAAGGATCTGGAGATCGGGTGGGTACCTTTGGAGCACTACACATTGCTGAACAACATGGTGATCAGCTTGTCTACCGGGGTAAAGTTGGAACCGGTTTTGATGGTCATAAAATGAAGGAGATTATCGCTATACTTCAGAAGGTTGGGAACATAAATAAGCCGATTAAGGAGAAGACTCCGGATGATAAGGTAACGACCTGGGTATGTCCAGAAGTCACGTGTGAAGTTCAGTTTGCAAGCATCACAGACAATGGTACCTACCGGGAACCAATTTTTCAGTTTTTAGTTGAATACTAATGTTTGACTAGTTGAATTATGTGTAACTATCCATTTTGTAAGATCCGTCGATCTAATCAGAGACATTCCTGCAAGAGCAAGGGTAAGAGGCATTAGAAAGAGATATGGACACACTTTCAATAATTACATATAATATATTGGTATAATATTTGTTTCATTCAATTCGATCAAAAAATAACGACTATGATGCGGGCTATCTGGAAAGGACATATCCGTTTTTCACTTGTGACAATACCTATTCGAATGTATAGTGCCATCGAAGCGGGTCAGACCATTAGTTTCCGGCAACTTCACAAAGATGACAATGGTCCTGTCGGCTATCAAAAAGTATGCAAGGTTTGCAATGAAAAAGTTGGTACTGCTGATATAGTGAAAGGTTATGAATATGAATCTGACCAATATGTGATCATTGATGATGCTGATCTGGATAAAATCAAATTAAGAAGTACAAAAGTGATTGATATCGAAGCTTTTGTGGATGCCGACGAAGTCAATCCTGCGCTTTTTGATTCCCCGTATTTTGCCGGTCCTGATGGTGAAGTGGCTACTAAAGCCTATTCACTGCTTTGTCAGACACTGAAAAACAGTAACAAACTGGGTATCGGCAAGGTAGTTCTTAGGGAAAAGGAAAGTATAGTTTTAATTGCTCCATCCGGTCCTGGCTTAATGATGTACAAGCTGCGTTTTCCAGACGAACTCAGAAATATTGAAGAAGTTCCCAATATTGGTCATATTGAG
>JBGTCB010000327.1:0-13945 GCA_041748995.1 Saprospiraceae bacterium
AATATGAACAGCCGGAGATCATTCTGGAAGATTGGATCATTAAGCAGGGAGTAAAATCAATAGACCGAATGCTGGAAATCTCAGAGAAAGCAGGTCTTGGTCTTCTTAAGGACTAGTGCATCATTTCCGAAATACCTGATACTAAGGACGGTTTCTTTTTCGCCATCTCTTCATCATCGAAATCCTGATATAGCTAAGGCTATACGCAGTTTCGCTTCTTCGACCTGACAAAAAACAATCTCGTCCATAATATCATTTACTTCAGAAACGATGCACTAGTGCTCCTTCACAGTGATATAGTCGCTTCACCTGTTTTTTTTACATCCTAATTTGGTATTCAAGCCGGATTATGCATTGAAGTTTCTCCTTTACGGCATAAGTGAATTGATGATGCTCCAACGGGTTTTGACATCGCGTCTTGTTCACAATCATGACGGGCATCAAAACTGATTTGTAGCCCTTATTTCAGCAATTCTGGTTGCAATAAGAAGTCTAATGATTATTCCCTTCAGTAGTTCGGCTTCGTCAATAACATTTCTTGTTTTAACATTATATTTCGTTAACTATCCTCCGCTCAAAAAATGATACATGCCGACCAATGGTTAAGGTTATGATGTTGAAATTCAAAGTGTTGTGAACAAATTGGTGTGGTTTTTGACTAATAGTACTTCTGAGTCTTGCATATCGACAAATAGTATATTTCATTGATATATAAAGGCTTATAACCGATCAGGATAAAGAACAATAACCTAAAACGACACACATGAACATCTACTCAAGAATGAGGGTGCCTTCACTTGTATTGCCCTTTGTCTTCTTTTTTACAGTTTTTGCACATGCAACAATTACAGTAAAAACCTTTCATGATGCAAATAATAATGGAGTCTTTGATCCAGATGAATCCCTGATAACCGGTCTTACTGTTATTGGTGTAGATGTGAATGGCAACCAACATCTCTTCATTGATGATGGTATGGGAAATTTTAAGTTGACCACTGTTCCCTCCAGAATGCGAATTCAGGTTACGGGCTATGACAATACTTTACGCCAGGGAAAAGCCGGCCCTTCCTCTGTTTTTTTTGCCAATGACGGTGACAACGTTCATGTACCCGTGTTGAAAGAGTTTGATAATAAGCCCGACAATACAATGATGCTCATTCCTTGTTTTGAAAAAGGAAGTGCTGCGGATAAAACAAGTAGCCCGGCATTAGTTGCGTTTCCATACAGCGTTGATGGAGTGGCTCAGGTGTATGGAGGTCAGGCACCCAATCCCAGAATGGATGCAACGATTGCCCAGATAGGATCAACCTGGGGACTGGCTTATCAAACCCAGAAAAAAAGAGCTTTTATATCCACAATCTTAAAACGTCATGTCGATTTAGGCCCGGAAGGCCCTGGAGGAATATATATTGCCGATTACAATATGAATCCCGAAAAACCGGAAATCTCCAGTATCAACCTGGATGGTTTTCACCCTTCAGTTGGTCCCATGATAGAACTCGGGGCTGTAAATCGTCAGATTGTCCATGGGGAGATAAGCGAGTTGCAGCCATATGCATTGACCACCATTGATGAACCCGTCAGGAGAGCTTCGTACGATGTTGATGCTTTCAAGAAAGTCGGGCAACTCGGATATGGTGATTGTGACCTTACTGAAGATGAAAAGCAGCTATGGTTAGTCAATGCATATCAACGATCCCTTATTAGCCTGGATGTCTCAAAAAGTGATTTAAATGTCACTTCGACTAACCTGAAACATTATCCTCTCGATAACCTTCCGAATCTGCCTAGTGTGGACCTCCGTTATGTCCGTTGCATTAATACAGGGGGAAATAGTAACTACCAGGGAGCTGAGTCGTTCACTGATCCCGATGCAACCGCCTGGGACCGCAACAAGTATTCTATTGATGGTACCCCCGACTATAAAATGTTTAATGTCACCAACACGATGAACCTTGTAGAGAAGACCTCCATGCCTGAACTCTACCACACATGGCGAAAAGGAAGAAACTTCTCCTATGAGATTCCTATCCCAAAAGAGGAAACCTACACTGTCATCCTTCATTTTGCTGAACCAAATAATTACTTGCCCGGAGACAGGATCTTTGACGTCATTGCTGAAGGTATAACCAGACTGGATAATTTTGATGTTGCGGCACAGGCAGGTGCCAATCATAAAGCCATAACCGTAAGCTTTACTGTTGAAGCGACCGGGCCGACTCTGAAACTTGATTTTAAAGCAGAATTTGCCAATAAAGTGAGAGAAGCTTTTGTCAATTGTATCGAAATCATCGGTGAAAGCATGGTCGAATCCGGGAAGCTTAGACCTTGGGGTTTGAATTTTCATAATGGTCGTGGATACCTGGGGTTGGTCAACGATGCCAGTTTTACCCAGTGCCGGGACCATCTCCTCGGTTATGTAGTGTCATTTGATCCAAATAACATGGAGGCAGGTGTCAGTGAAGAGGTAAATTTCTCCCTTGCTTATCCTCGTGAGAGATCCAGCAATGCCGATGCGATTGACCCCCAGCCTCTAAGAACAGCTGCCTGGTTGCCCTGGATCGATACCTGGGATCAAACTCATATCCCATTGGACGACCCATTATCATTTACAGGTGGCCTGCTCTGCTCCTACCCTCAACCTATAATTTCGGAAATAAACTTTACGGAGGATGGTTCAATGATCATCAATGTGATGGACAGATGGGCTCATCAGACCGGTTATCTAAACTATAGCACTGTCCTGGAGGAAAAAACACTAATCATTGGTTATGCTTCCGGTGATATCCTCAAAGCTTTTAAAAATGACCAAACCTATGCTCTTGAGGAATCAAACAATGATGATGGTACCTTTTACAATAAAACTGATGGCCCCAGTTATAACGGTGAATTCTTTTACCAGGATGAATATCAGTCAAAAGATGTTGCCCATCATGGTGAATTAAATACGGGTGGTGCGGCAATATTACATGGTACCAGAGAGGTTGTCACTACCGTTCACAATCCGATTGAAACAACACTGGAGCACTTCAGCTTTAATGGCGTGTTTACTCAGGGTGTACATTTCTATAGTACAATCACGGGTGAAAAAACCCGTGCTTATCTCTTTGTAGATCAGTTTAATATTGGAAAAGCGAACGGTCTTGGCGACATCGAATTTGCTTTAGGAGCACCTTTTGGGGAAGCAGGTAATTATCTGTGGTGTGACGGTAATGGAAATGGGATACAGGATCCTTCAGAATTTGGTATTCCGGGCATCGGACTGGTACTGCATGACAAAGAAAATAGCCTGCAGATCATTGAATCAACCGTGAGTGACGATACCGGACATTACATCTTTCAGAACCTGGTACCTAATCATTGTTATGAGATCAGAGTCAATCTGTCGCATCTATCCGCCTTGGGTTACAGCGGGCTGACTGCTCCTGTACATGCAACCGGTAACCCAGATATTGATTCGGATGGTGATCCCGACATGTTACCTGGATTTGCGGTAGCCATGTTTTGCACCGATGCGCAGGCTAATAATCAGCATTCTCTTGATTTTGGCTTTCTTGGTCCCAGGGCACTGGATGTCTCTAAATCCGAATGTGAAGACCCGATCACCGGTTGTGCCAGCTTCCTGTTGGCAGATTTGGCAGATTGTGTCGACACCACCGGAGTAAATGAAGTGCGGTTTTTCCCCACATTCAACGATGCTGACAGCATGTTAAATGAAATCCTGGCCTCATCGATCACTGTTTGTGATGTTGATACAATGCTCTATGCCCGGGTCAATATTCCGGGTGATGTTTCTTGTTTTTCCATTGCAGAGGTCCAATTACTGGAGATTTCCTCCGGCTCAATGCAGGACTTCAGCACGACCGTTTGTCCGGCACTAACCTTTGATGCAGTGGCTTATCTCCAGTCGCAGGGATTCAGTGGAACCTCGGCCCAGCTATACTCAGATCCTGGATTTTCGATGTCTCTGACAAACCCCATCATGACACCAACCTATCCGACAACGATCTATTTTACGGATATGACCGGTATCCTGGAATGCATGCTATCTGGTTCAATAACTATCAATGGCATCCCCGAACCACTGGTAGATGCGGGCACTTCCATAGAGGGTTGTGGTCTTAGTTGTATTGATATGACCACCCTGGGAGCTACGTTTGCATCCAATGGTAGCGGTGCAATCAGTGCAGTATGGATGTCGTCTGGCAATGGCTCTTTTATCGAAGACAGTAGCTTTGCCGGTGCCCGATTTTACTGCCCGGATAGCATGGATATGTTAAATGGCTCAGTACTGCTAACTCTCACTGTGACCGATGATCCGTGCAGCCGGACGATCGAAGATACTGTTCGCATACGGATCTTTTCATCGTTGCCCAGATTTATTCATTCGGGACCTCCTGATACCATTGATTGTATCCATCCGTTTGTTGATGACCAGGTGAATTACGATACCTTTCCCCGGTGTCAGTTGGTAGCTAATTGCGGAGATACGATCGATGCCCATATAATTGATTATAAAATCGTATTGGGAAACTGTGATGAAATAGTAAAGCTGATCATCCGTACCCAAAGAGTAAACTACAATAAGGTCGAGTACTTTTGTATAGACACCATTTTTGTCAGAGGGCTTGATTTTGACAATTTTGTTTGCCCACCAATGCGGGATTCCGTGTACTGCCATACGGGTTATCTAAGAGATGAAAACGGTCATCCGTCACCCTATGAAACCGGGATACCCATGGCTGGTGATGTACCACTTTGGCCTCAGCCTAACTCCAAATGTGAATTACTTATCTTATACTTCGATGTAAAATTTAACGGTGACTGTCCGATGACAATTCATCGTACCTGGTGGATTAAAAATGTCTGCACCGGTCGTTTTGATACGTGTGATCAGTGGATCATGATTTTTGATACCATCGGACCGACTCTGACCAAAGACAGCACCTATTTGAATCTTGCGCCGGATGGAGCTTTTGCAGGAATTGATAAACCCGTAATCTTAGTACCCACGAGTGCCCACGAGTGCTCTGCTCATAGTTACATTCCGGCTATATATGCCACCGATACCTGTTCGGATGTTAAATTGGTCAAAGCCATGATCCCCGGTATAGCGACCCTAAATATGACCTACGATGCAACTACCAAAAAATGGGAGTCACACGAACAAGTGAAAATTCCAAGATCGGAAACACCCATACCATTGATCTATGAAGCCTACGATTTTTGCCATAATCTAACAAGGGACACCTGCTATTTTTATGTTAAAGACCTTACAAAACCGGTTGCTGTCTGCGACAAAGGTATTAACGTCACCTTAAGTGACACCACAGTCTGGTTAAGGGCAGAAATATTTGATGAGGGAAGTTGGGATAACTGTGGTATCAGTTTGCTTTTAGCCAGAAGATCTGATTGGGCCACAGCATGCGGAGTTGATTTGTGTGATTCCATCATGCCTTATTGCACAACGGAGCACCACGATACGCTTTGGTGTAGTGTACTGGAAAAGGACAAGCATCTGAATCCTATTGAAGCACATTATGCTGAAAACCTGAAATGGCTTTGTGAAGATGGTCAGGAATGCAATGCATTGGTGATAGGAGGATGGTGGTATGATCTGATTAAATATGCCACTCTGAATTGTGTGGATCATCCCTACCCTGTTGATGATCAATATTTGCAGCAAATCTTTAAGGATCCAACTTTGAAATGTCCGAATGAGTCACTTAATGTCGGTGATTTATGCACAAAATTAGGTTACAATTTTGCATCTAATCTTCCGGCATTTCCCGCACCTCTTCTCACTGGAAGTTCAGAAACTCCCTTCGATATCATAAAACAGATTGGAGGAGGTTGGTCCACTGAAGTACCTTTCTGTTGCAGCGACGCCTGTCAGGAAGTCGTGGTAGAGTTGTTGGCTATGGATTATTGGTGTAACTGGTCTAAGTGCTGGACAACCGTATATGTTGAAGACAAGACTCCTCCCAAAGTAGTCAGTGATCTTTACGATATCAATATGACCTGCACCAGTTATAAGCAGTTTTATGAAAATGCAGTTTTAAAAGCACAGGAGGGAGATTTTACAGAACTGAATGATCTTTTAGGCGGATATGATAAAGTGTCGTTTGATCAGTACAACAACCTGCCGGCAAAGACACCTTTCCAATACTACAATGTCTTATGCGATTCAATTCTGGTAAAGAGAGATAGTCTGGTGTATGATGAGCATTTGGGTTATAAATGGGTAAGTTATAACCACTACGAAGTAATCTATGATACCATTATAAAGACCCGGTTCAGAGGTCAGGTTGCTGATGATTGCGGGTTAATTTGCATCGAACAGAAACCATGGGTCAGTCTGGATCATTGTGGAAATGGATTTGTGAAACGTGTTTTCAAATTTGTCGGTCAGTGTCAGATCGAAAGCTCTGGTCACAAGGTCGACACTCTGATTAAATATCAAACAATCTGGATACAGAGTGACTGTCAAATCAGCAAAT
The DNA here is from genome assembly GCA_041748995.1 of Saprospiraceae bacterium. GTDB lineage: Bacteria > Bacteroidota > Bacteroidia > Chitinophagales > Saprospiraceae > JABDMH01. Next base: position 6,501 of record JBGTCB010000327.1, read on the forward strand.
CGATGTTCAACTTGCCAGAAGACCTGGTTTTATACGATTGTGGACTTGAATACGATGCCGCTGGTAGCGGAAACGCTTCCGGAGCTGTTCATCCGGATTACACCGGATGGCCTGAATACATTTTCGATAAAGATTGCCGGCAAATCGGTATAGGTTACTATGATAAGGTATTCAAGATAGTTGGCGGCAATGAAGGATGTTTTAAAATAGTGCGAACCTGGTGCTTTGCCGACTGGTGTGCCCTGGGAGAATATACCACTCAATCACAATGGTGGTTTAATCCCAAATACCAGGGCAAATACTTAAGTTGGACACAAAAGATTCTATTGGTTGACACCCTTGTTCCAACCTGTCATATTGATTTGCCCGATGTGATCGAGACCAGTGGATGTTTCTATAACCTGAATGCCCGGGTGGTGTTTGAAGACAACTGCAATGTACTAGACTATACCTGGGAACTATTCGATAAAGATGTCAACCGGGTTGGACACGGTTCAGGACAAATCGCAGATCAGACAACCGGTGCCATGACAGTCAGTAAGGACAACCTGGCTCCGGGATCATATACTCTAAAGATTGTCAGTAGGGACGAATGTCAAAATGAGGGCATCTGCAAAAGGGATTTTGTGATTGAACCTAAAAAGAAACCGACCCCCGTATGTATCACCTCTCTGACTCTTCAACTGAATCCGATGGATATAAACGGAGATGGCCAAATCGATACGGCCATGGGCATCATCTGGGCATCCGAGTTCAACCAAAGCAGCAGCGCAGCCTGTGGCAGCCTGACCTCAGATCTCGATTTCAGATTAGATAGAATATCAGATGGCGAACCGATGTTGCCGGAAAAAGATCAGTTGACTTTTGGATGTGATGATATCGGGGTTGTTGCTCTGCGGTTATATGTCCTGGATGCTACCGGCACCTGGGATTACTGCGAGGTGACATTGACTATCCAGAATAACAGTGGTGGTTGTACCGGTCAATTAAATGGTAAAATCAGTGGGGTTATCACCAATGAGTTGCAAAGAATTGTTCATGGTGTCGATATGACCCTTGGTACTTTGGACGGTTCTGTTATCGATCAGATTGAAGTATCCGGTGATTACAGATTTGAAATGATACAAGGCCAAAAGGCCTATCTGACCCCTTTTAAAAATGATGATTTTATCAATGGAATATCTACCCGTGATCTGATCGATATTCAGCAGCATCTATTAGGAGTCAAAAGATTTGATAGCTGGTATAAGCGTAAGGCAGCCGATGTAAATGCGGACGGTAATATTACCGTAGCCGACATCATTCAACTGCGGAAATTGATCCTTGGCTTTATCGACGAATTACCGGACAATACCAGTTGGAGGTTCTTTGATAATGCAAGCAATCAGGAGCGATATTATATTAACTCTACGCGCGATATAATGAGGGTGGATTTTACAGGTGTAAAGACAGGTGACGTTAATCTGGATAGTGATCCGGCCAGAAAGTCCGCCAGGAGCAATAATTCAATAAAGTTTGTGCTTGAAGACCAACTTCTCCAGAAAGGAAATACCTATACGGTGCCGGTCATAGTAAGGGATTTCAACCAGATTACAGGTCTGCAGTACACGCTGGAATTTATTTCTACCGCACTACATATAGAAGCAGTTGAACCTGGTTCTGCCAACGGATACCAGCAGGCAAATTATAATCTGAATAATCTCTGGGATGGGTGGTTTACCTCTTCTTGGTATGACGAGCGCACTGATCTGGTGACTCTTTCTGATGAGACCGAACTTTTCAAATTGAAAATAATTGCGCTGGAGGATGTGTCCCTGAGTGACGTTATCAGCATCACGAATGGTCGCACACCGTCAGAAGCATATGATTTCAGTGAAAAAGATTTATCGATCGCGTTGGTTTTTGAACGGCTTGCCGACCTCACGGAGTCTTTTGAATTATATCAAAATAATCCGAATCCCTTCAGTCATCAAACTATGATCGGATTTCGAATACCCAGAGAATCTTTTACGACTTTAACCATATATGATATCTCTGGTAAAACAATTAAAACTATGGAAGGACACTTTTCAAAAGGGTATCATGAATGGATAGTGGACCGGTTTGATATGCCTTCAAGTGGAATTTTATATTATAAGTTAGAAACAGAGCAACATGCTTCTGTAAAGAAAATGATCTTGATAACCCGATAAGAAATACTGTATTAATACAGAAAACTTATTGTTCAAGGTGATTAGTTTTGGGAGGCAGGTTTCCTTCGGGGAGCCTGCCAACTTTTTTTCTGTACGTTTTTCAAATTCAGTTAAACTCCCTGTGATATCACAACCAGATTGGATTCTTACGGATGATTCTGGAGGTACACTATCTGTGATGTTGGTCTGTGAAGCGCTAACCTTTCTCTCGGATAATTCCTACATTGTAATAATAAATCAACGTTATGACACTTGGCCTCATTGGTCTCGGTAGGATAGGCATTCTTTTCATGAATGTAATTCTACAGGAATTTTCTGAAGTAAGCATTGTGGCTTATTCTCCCCGGAAGCAAAAAAGATTCATAGACCTTATTAAATCTAACAGGGTGCGATTCACGACCGATTGGAAATCGTTTCTTGAGGGAACGGAAATGGATGGCTACATCATTGCCTCTCCCTCCGACACCCACTTCGATTATATCAGGCAATTAGCGATAAAGGGAAAACCTATTTTCTGTGAAAAACCACTCGATCTCTCATTGCATAAAATAAATACCATTCAAAAATTAATTGAAAAAAATAATACCTTCCTTACTGTTGGATTTAATAGACGATTTGATCCGGATATTATGCAACTAAAAAAAGAAATTAAATCAGGCACGGTCGGAAAACCCCATATTGTACGAATTACCAGTCGTGACCCGGCTCCACCACCGGCAGAGTTTATTAAATCTTCCGGAGGTCTTTTTTTAGACATGGTCATTCATGATTTTGATATGGCCAGATTTCTGCTGGAAGACGAACCTATTTCCGTCTATGCTGAAGCCGATGTTATGGTTGATCCAATGATCGGTGAACTGGGTGACGTCGATACGGCAGTCACCACATTAAAATTCAGTAAAGGTACCATCGTAGTGATCGATGATAGTCGAAAAGCAGTGTACGGCTATGATCAACGTATCGAGGTATTTGGCAGCAAAGGTATGGTGAGCACTAAAAACCAGCGCGAGCATTCATTAGTTATACACACCAATACAGGTAGCCATATGATACCTTACAAAGACTTTTTTATGGAGCGATATCGCCAGTCGTATGCCAACGAATTAAAAGAGTTCTTAAAAATATGCACTGGTAAAGAAGGTCTAATGGTGACCGTACAAGATGCCTATATGGCTACTAAGATTGCGCTTGCAGCGATGAAATCGGTGGCGGGGAAGAAAAGGGTGGAGATTGACCATCAATAGCAGTATTTACCTATTCAACTCAGATCAATCAAAATAGATAAATGGTGGGCATCCTGTTGTTGCATTTCGAAGTATATGATCTTAGTGATGAACTCATTTTTCGTCAGATCAAATCTGGGATGCGGCTTCACATAGTGAGTACTATGCAATGGAGTTAGATATTGGATATGCAGCACTAGCAATAATTATGTAATTTTGAAGGTCATTAAACGGGATTAAAAATTTACAAATGGAAATTTCTCTGGAAAGAAAAAAGTCGTTCCGCAACTACGAACAGGGAGACATCACTGCTGCGGTAAAAGAGCACTATAGAAAAATGCGATCCAGGCAGACTTATGCCTATGTCCAGCGGATGAAAAACAAATATCTTACTTACGACACTCCGTTGGATCTATGGGATGCCATGGCTAAACTCAATGAACTGATCGATGTAAGTGATCCGGATTTGAACCTGCCCAACGTGCAGCATCTGATTCAGTCAGCAGAGGCCATCCGGGCGGACAATCGTCCGGACTGGATGCAGCTCGTGGGTCTGATCCATGATCTGGGCAAAATGATGTTTGTAAAGGGCTGTGATGAAGATGGTACCAGTCAGAATGAGCAATGGGGTATGGTTGGTGATGTCTTTGTGGTAGGTTGTGAGCTGCCGGATAGTTGTGTTTATCCTGAGTTTAATGAGCTTAATCCTGACATGCATCATGAAATTTATGGAAGTGAACTGGGCCCTTACCAGAGAGGATGCGGATTGGACAATGTGGATCTTGCCTGGGGTCATGATGAATATCTGTACCAGGTCTTAAGTCATCACCAGGCTAATAGAATCCCGGAAGCAGGAATGATTATGATTCGCTACCATTCGTTTTATCCATGGCATACCGGTGGCAGTTACAGCCAGTTCACCAATGAGCAGGATGTGCAGTACAAAGATTGGATACGCGATTTTAATCAATATGACTTATATACAAAAAGTCAAAAGATTCATCAGCTGGAAGAAGTAAGGGAATATTACGAACCTATTGCCGAAAAGTATCTGGGGTGTGGACCGATCTATTTTTAGTGCTGCATTTTCGAAGTATCTGATATTAGTGATGAGCTTATTTTTCGTCAGATCAAAGAAGCGAAACCAAGCATAGTACTCACTACGTGAGGCTTTCGAAGATGATGAGATGGCGGAAAAGAAGCCATCAATGGTGTTAGATATTTTGGAAATGCAGCACTAGACCTCGATTTTCTCCCGGTTATTTTCAGCCATTAATTCACGATAAGTTTTGACTACAGTTTCGGGGTCGTCAAACATGAGCTGCTCTCCTGTATTAAGGAGCAGTACCTTGTCACTGAACTCGGCGATATGACTGAGACTATGACTTACAAAAAGAATCGTACGCCCATTCATAAAAGTATCCTGAAATACCTGACGTGATTTTTCTCTAAAACTTTCATCACCTACACCGGCAAATATCTCATCCATTAGATAGATATCGGCCTCGGCATAAAGGGCAACCGAAAATGCCAGCCGCATCCTCATCCCTGAAGAATAGTATTTCAAAGGGGTGTCCACAAAATTCTCCAAATCCGCAAATCCAATAATGTCATGAAATACAGATCCGATTTTTTTAAACGTCAGACCCAGTATGCTGCCGTTCACATAAATATTGTGGCGGGCACTCAGGTTGGGATCAAACCCCATACCGAGTGACAATCGAACAATCCGGCCATGGGTGAGGATCTCACTTCCTTTATCCGGTCTCATGGATCCCAGTACAATATTAAGCAGAGTGGATTTGCCACTACCATTGCGACCGATAATCCCAACGACTTGTCCTTTCTGCACTTCAAAATTTAAATTTCGCAGAGCACTGATCTTATGCTTTTCCGATGCCAGCCTGGTAAAGTTGAGAATTGCATCCCTGATCGACCTCACCGGCTTTTCCCGCACATAAAATGTTTTACTTAAATTTCGGGCCGAAATCACAGTTTCTGGTTGCGCCATATTTTAGGTTTTTTCAAGGATTAAATGCTCACTTCTTCTAAATAACCACAAGGCAAGAAAAAACAAAGCCACGCTGGTTAGTAAGTTATAGAATAACATATAAAAATCAGGTGGTACGCCATAAAGTAAAGCTCTTCGGCAATTTTCCAGGATACCAAGAAACGGATTGAGATACTGCAGAACCGGTACCTTATCTACCAGGAGATCCATGCTGTAGATAACCCCTGATCCCCAGAAACCAAGAAAAAGTGCCATATCCCATAAATGCCTGATATCATCCAGAAATAAAACAACAATTGACAGCAACATCGAAAATGCCACCGATAAAAGAAAAACATTAAGCAAAATGGGAATGACAAAAAATGCATTCAAATTAATATTTGCATTTAAAATCAGGGCCAGGATTAAATAAATACTCAGGTTAAATACAAATCCCATAAATACACTTAGTGCATGAGAAACAAAAAGATCCAACTTGTCAAATTGTATATTTTCGATGAGGTATTTTTTCGTTTTAATTACCGATAAACCTCCTTTTGTAATCTCGGAAAAGACACCCCAAAATAAAATTCCACAAGTCAGAAACAAAACGAAGTTTTCTGTTCTGGTATTGAAAACCCGGGTAAATACCAGATAATATACCACGATCTGAAAAAGTGGATTCAATAAAGCCCAAAATAACCCTAACCGGTCATTATAATAACGCTTCATGAAGTCAATCTGAGCCAGTTTCCAAATGCGTTCCAGCCGGTTGTTTTCCGGTAAACGCTCCAGGACTGTATCGACAAGTATCGTGGCCATATGATTAAACTTTATGCAAGAGAAAAGCAAAGATACGAATCATCCGGACTCCATATTCCACGCCTGCAGTCCTTAACTTGGTCGAAACCCAAAATAAGCTTACTTTTGTGGTAGGTTTCACATAGTACCCGATGAATGCCTCGCCCTTACTAGTCGCTGATCTTCCAATACCCTACGAAGATATGGATCAATATTTTGTGGTGGTGCCAGCTCTGAATGAGGGTGACCGGGTGGGAGGGGTCATCAAAAAACTGCAACATTCGGGATTTCGCAACATCGTTATCGTTAATGATGGTAGCACTGACCATACTTCACAAGCAATAATGGAATATGACGGGGTTTATGAGCTAAAACACCTTGTCAATCTCGGACCGGGTGCCAGCACCATGACCGGAATCCGCTTTGCCCTTGAGAAAGAAGCACAATTTATTGCAACGATTGATGCCGACCATCAGAGTGACCCTTCTGAAATGATGGACCTGGTCCGAGCCATGCATGAAAAATCACATGCTGATCTGATCATCGGATCCCGGTTTCTTCGAAAGAATGACATCCCTGCATCCAGAAGGTTTTATAATTTCATCGGTAATATGATCAGTTTTTTGGTCACCGGATTATATGTCACTGACAGTCAGTCCGGCTTTAAACTAATGACGAAACGATTTGCAGAAAAACTTAACATTGACTACAATGGCTTCGAATTTTGTATTGATATTATCAAGAAAGCTCGAATGAACCGTTTTAAGGTGGCTGAAACCCCGGTGAGCGTTAGCTACACCAAAGAAACTATGGCAAAGGGTCAAAGTTTTAGGGAAGGTCTGATGATGTTGGGCCGCCTGTTTAATCCATTTACCTGACATTACCGGTAAAAGAAGAAAATTAGACTGATCAGTTTAATGGCTGTTCATACTTCCTTCGGAGTTTAATCTCTCGATAATTCTCCTACTTCGCCAGGGCTATAAGCAACTATTAAAGAAAGAAAATGTCAGCCCAGGTCAACTTTGAAATTTTTTATAGAGCTTAATATATTGATCTACCGTATCGCTCAGATGAAATCGCTTCAACGGTTTTTCCTGCCAAAGTCCGGATATCCCTGTCCTCATTGCTATACGTAACGCAGCAGGGCTAAATTCACTCATCACTAAATATTTACCGGCAATCACTTCAGACAAGGCACCATTGCCAGAGGAAATAACCGGCTTTCCCAAGGCAATACTT